>CAKQFF010000065.1 GCA_934230685.1 uncultured Prevotella sp.
GGTTCTTGGCAGAGTCGTGACCCATAAGTGTGCGTCCGGTAAGCATGAGGTCTGGGCGTGCAGAGTACAGTCCCTCGTCCACGAGGAAGTACTCCTGCTCCCAGCCAAGGTTGGAAATAACTTTCTTTACTTCAGGATAGAAATAATGACACACGGCAGTGGCAGCCTCGTTCACTGCATGGAGCGAGCGCAGGAGCGGAGCCTTGTAGTCGAGAGCCTCACCAGTGTAAGAGATAAAGATTGTAGGGATACACAGAGTGTCGTCGATGATGAACACTGGAGAAGTAGGGTCCCATGCTGAGTAGCCACGAGCCTCGAAAGTGTTGCGTATGCCACCGTTAGGGAATGAGCTGGCGTCAGGTTCCTGCTGCATGAGCAGTTTGCCAGAGAATTCCTCAATCATACCTCCCTTGCCGTCGTGCTCGATGAAAGCGTCGTGCTTCTCGGCAGTACCCTCGGTAAGAGGCTGGAACCAGTGAGTGTAGTGTGTCACACCGTTCTCGTCGGCCCACTGCTTAATGCCTTTTGCCACAGCGTCGGCGATAGAGCGGTCGAGACGTGAGCCGTTGTCGATAACGTCAATCAGCTTCTCATACACATCACGCGGCAGATACTTGTACATCTTAGCACGGTTGAAAACATTCTTGCCAAAGAATTCTGACGGACGTTCAATCGGTGCAATCACGTCGACGGGTTTCTTGTTGAAAGCGTCGGCTACAACCTCAAATCTTAAATTTGCCATTGTTTTCTTTCTTTTATGTTGTTGTTATTCTGTTTCCTGTTTTTATAGCGGTCATAAAAGACCGTGTGTTCTGTCTCAACAAGCAATTTCTATGCCTTGCTGAGCCATTCCTTGATGCGGCGCATAGCCTCCTTGCAGTCGTCGCGGTCGCCGAAGGCTGTCAGTCTTACATAGCCCTCGCCGCTTGGACCAAAACCTACGCCAGGAGTGCAAACCACGCCTACGGCATAGAGCATCTGCTCAAAGAACTTCCATGATTCTGTGTTGTTGGGTGTTTTCACCCAAAGATACGGAGCGTTGCGTCCGCCGAACACTTGGAATCCTATTGCTGTGAGCTGCTCGTACATATAGTGGGCGTTGCCCATGTAATAGTCGATGGTTTCCTTCACCTGCTTTTTGCCCTCTGGAGTGTAGATGGCAGCAGCTGCACGCTGCGAGATATAGCTTGTGCCGTTGAATTTGGTTGACTGTCGGCGGTCCCACAGATGGTTAAGCTCTACGCGCAGCTTGCCGTCGAGTGTCACTGCCGTTATATCCTTCGGAATGACGGTGTAGCCACAGCGTACACCGGTAAATCCGGCTGTCTTGGAATAGCTGTGAAACTCGATGGCGCATTTGCGTGCACCCTTTATCTCGTATATTGAGTGTGGAATATTGTCGTCCTGGATGTAAGCCTCATAGGCTGCATCGTAGAGAATGAGAGTGTCGTTCTCAAGGGCATACTTCACCCACTTCTTAAGTTCCTCCTTAGGCAGCACAGTGCCAGTAGGATTATTGGGATAGCATAAGTAAATCATGTCGACACGGTGGTCGGGAATCTGCGGCACGAAATTATTCTCGGCAGTGCAGGGCATATAATTCACGTTGCTCCAGCGTCCGTTCTCCAACACACCTGCGCGTCCGCACATCACATTGGAGTCGATGTATACGGGATATATAGGATCGGTGACACCGATGGAGTTGTCCCAACGTACAATCTCGCCTATATTGCCAGTATCACTCTTGGCACCGTCGTTCACGAACACTTCGCTTGGGTCTATGCGTATTCCGCGTGGTGCGAAATCGTTCTTCACAATAGCCTCTCTCAAGAAGTCGTAGCCCCTCTCAGGACCATAGCCATGAAACGAAGCCTTTGAAGCCATTTCGTCTACAGCCTTGTGCATAGCCTCTATCACGGCTGGGCAAAGTGGCTGTGTAACGTCTCCTATACCGAGACTGATAACCCGCACCTGCGGGTGGGACACCTTGAAGGCGTTCACCTTCTTGGCGATATCTGCGAACAAGTAGTTGTTCGAGAGTTTAAGGAAATGTTCGTTTACTAATGCCATATATGTAGTTTTTTTACTTTTGACTTTTGGATAATCGGTTTTGTCGATTTAGAGTTCATGGCAATTCTATTTCTCCTTCGAATGCGAAAGCTGCCGGACCAGTCATATACACATGTCCGTCTTGCTCGTTCCATTCTATGCAGAGTGTGCCGCCATCCATTTCTATAAGGCTTTTGCGTGATGCTCTTCCGGTGATTGATGCAGCCACGGCTGTGGCGCAAGCTCCTGTGCCGCAAGCCATTGTTATGCCGCTTCCGCGTTCCCATACCCTTGTGCGTATGGTGCCATTTGGCATAATCTGTGCAAACTCAATGTTGCAACGCTCAGGGAACGCCGCGTCGTGCTCCATGATTGAGCCGAAGCGTGTAATGTCGAGCGAATTGATGTCGTCGACAAAGCATACAAAGTGGGGATTGCCCATCGACACAAATGTGCCGCGGAAGGAGCGGAAATTGGCAGTAAGTGTGTCTCCGCAGGTCTCGTCATACTGCAACGAGTTGTGAAACACCGGCTCAAGCATGTCCACCGTTATGCTCTCCACAGTGGCGGGAGCGTGTGTGTTGTCGGAAAGATGGAGCTTCAGAATCTTCACACCCGACAGTGTCTGCAGTCGGATGGTGGTTTTGTCGGTGAGTCCTTTCTCATAGAGATACTTTCCGATGCAACGTGAAGCGTTGCCGCACATCATGGCCTCTGAGCCGTCGGCGTTGAAGATGCGCATCGAGAAGTCGGCTTCCATGCCTCCGTAGGGCTTGCCGATGAGCACAAGACCATCGCTGCCTATGCCAGTGTGATATTTGCTCCATGCTATGGAAGCCTTCGACGGATCTGGTATGTCGTACTCCTGTGTGTTTACATATATATAATCATTGCCAGCTCCGTGCATCTTTGTGAATCTAACCGACCTTGCCATTTTGTTTATCTTTTTACCTTAAAGAATTACTATTTGTTTTTTACGCTTGCAAAATTACTACTATTTGCGCAACAAACAATAAAAACCGTGGCATATTTTCGGGTTAAATATTATTAAGTTACAGATTGTAAGTATTTTCATGTGGATTACTTACAGTTTGCATGATTATTATATTTGTTCTACATCAAAATGAAAGTATATATAAATTTCGTATGATAAAACGATAGATTTACAATGTTTTTAATGTCGTTTTGTTGTAATTTTGCAGTGTCAATATGACAAAATGACATGATAAAGGAATAATAACCAATAAAAAGAAAGTAGCATGAAGAAGATTGAAGCAATCATCCGTAAGTCGAGATTTGAAGATGTGAAGCAGGCTTTGCTTGCCGCTGACATCGAATGGTTCTCCTATTACGACGTGCGTGGCATCGGCAAGGCACGCCAGGACCGCATATATCGCGGCATTGTCTACGACACAAGTTCCATAGAGCGCATACTGGTTTCGCTCGTGGTGAGAGACAAGAATGTGGAGCGTGCAGTGACCGCTATTCTCAAGGCAGCCCAGACTGGCGAGATAGGCGATGGTAGGATTTTCATCATTCCAATTGAGGATGCCATCCGTATACGCACGGGTGAGCGTGGCGACATTGCATTGTATAATGCTGAGCAGGAAAAATAAGAAAGATTGTTTAGTATATAATTAATATGGTGAGGTAATAATCAATAAGGTGAATTAATACTCATTTTTAAGGCAAAAAGATAAAATCATGATAACAACACTACTTACTTCGATATCCACCCCTACTCTTGACACAGGCAACACAGCCTGGATGATTATGGCAACAATCCTTGTGCTCTTGATGAGCATTCCGGGCATTGCTCTGTTTTATGGCGGACTCGTTCGCCAGAAGAATGTGCTTAGCGTCATAATGCAGACAATGCTTATTGTTGGCGTAGTGTCGCTGCTTTGGGTTGCCATTGGCTATTCTTGGGCATTTGGCACTGGTTTCAAGGAGAGTGGCTCCTGGGCGTGGTTCTTCATGGGCGGCTTCGACAAGGCTTTCCTTCATGGTGTCACGGTGGATAGCGTTACTGCCACGGGCATACCAGAACTTAGCTTTGCCATGTTCCAGTGTATGTTTGCCCTCATCACTCCGGCCCTTATCCTTGGAGCATTCGCCGAGCGCATCAAGTTCAAGGGTTATATGGTGTTCACCATTCTGTGGGTGATTATAGCCTATTTCCCTATGGCCCACTGGGTATGGGGAGGTGGATTCCTTCAGGAGATGGGTGCGCTCGACTTTGCTGGTGGTACAGTGGTGCATATCAACGCTGGTATAGCAGCCCTCATAATGTGCTTGATGATAGGCAAGCGTGATGACTACAGCAAGGGTCACGCCATTCTGCCGCATAACATCACTATAGTGTTCATGGGTATGTCGTTTCTCTGGCTCGGATGGTTTGGCTTTAATGCGGGCAGCGGACTCGCTGCCGACGGACTTGCAGCCAATGCTTTCATGGTGACGCATGTGGCTGCTGCCGCTGCCGCAGTCACTTGGATGGCTATCGACTGGTTGTGCAACAAGAAACCTACAACAGTAGGTGCTTGCACTGGAGCCGTGGCAGGACTTGTGGCTATCACTCCTGCGGCAGGCTCAACCGACATTCTTGGAGCCTTTGCCATCGGAATCATCACCCCGATAATCTGCTTTGTGATGGTGGCTGTGATAAAGCCATATTTCAAGTACGACGATGCTCTCGACGCCTTTGGCGTGCATGGCATGGGCGGAATCATTGGTTCTGTACTCACTGGAGTGTTTGCCACCCGTTGCGTCACAGGCGAGGGTGGAGCCGAGGGCGCACTTTATGGCGACTGGCATCAGTTGTGGGTTCAGATTCTTGCCACGGTGATAAGCATTGTCTTCAGTGCTGTGGTGACATACATATTATATGTGTTGGTCGACAAGACTATTGGCATGCGTGTTTGCCGTCGTGTTGAGGAGGAAGGTCTTGACATCTATGAGCATGGTGAGAGTGCCTACAACTAACTGATTGTTTAGCTACAACAGCATTGGATCTAACCTTTGATAATAATTTTTCTTTTGACACATTCCCCTTGTCTCGGTAATGGCGAGCAAGGGGAAACTTTAACTCTTGGAAGTCATAACAATCAGATGTGGCTTCCTATTAATTCAAAACCAATAAAAGAAACTATATATGTGTGGAATTGTATCAATTTTCAACCTTAAGGAGCAGACTCCTGAGTTGCGACAGAAGGCTCTTCGCATGAGCCGTAAGATTCGTCATCGTGGTCCGGATTGGAGTGGCATCTATTGCGGAGGCTCTGCCATACTTGCCCACGAGCGTCTTTCTATTGTAGACCCTGAGTCGGGTGGCCAGCCATTGTTCTCGCCTGACGGCAAGCAGGTGCTTGCTGTGAACGGCGAGATATACAACCATCAGGATATACGCGAGCGCTATCACGGCAAGTATGAGTTTCAGACAGGCTCCGATTGTGAGGTTATTCTCGCGCTCTATCGCGACAAAGGCATCGACTTTCTTGAGGACCTTAGCGGCATCTTTGCCTTTGCCCTCTATGATGAGGAGCGCGATGAGTTTCTCATTGCACGCGACCCTATAGGCGTCATACCTCTTTATATAGGCTACGATGCCGACGGCACAGTGTATGTGGCTTCGGAGTTGAAGGCTCTTGAAGGCGAGTGCGAACGCTACGAACCATTTCTTCCAGGACATTATTACTGGAGCCGCACACCGGGGATGAAACGCTACTACAAGCGCGACTGGTTCAGCTACGACGCTGTGAAGGACAATACAGCTTACGTAGGCTCTATACATGATGCCCTTGAGGATGCCGTGCGACGCCAACTGATGAGCGATGTGCCTTATGGAGTGTTGCTCTCAGGAGGACTTGACTCATCGGTGATATCTGCTATAGCCGAGAAATTCTCCGAGCGCAGAGTTGAGAGCGACGGTAAGGAGCGTGCTTGGTGGCCGCGCCTTCACTCCTTTGCTGTAGGCCTGAAAGGTGCGCCCGACTTGGCAAAGGCTCGTCTGGTGGCAGAGCATATAGGTACTGTTCACCATGAAATCAACTATACCATACAGGAGGGACTCGACGCTATACGCGACGTGATATATTTCATCGAGACCTATGATGTCACAACCGTGCGTGCCTCCACTCCTATGTATCTTCTTGCGCGTGTCATTAAGTCGATGGGCATAAAAATGGTGCTCTCTGGCGAGGGAGCTGATGAAATCTTCGGTGGTTATCTTTATTTTCATAAGGCTCCCGATGCGCGCGCCTTCCACGAAGAGACGGTGCGCAAGCTCTCCAAACTACATCTCTACGACTGTCTTCGTGCCAACAAGAGTCTGTCGGCATGGGGTGTTGAGGGACGTGTACCGTTTCTCGACAAGGAGTTTCTTGATGTGGCTATGCGCACCAATCCCGAAGCCAAGATGTGTCCGGGCAATACTATCGAGAAGAAGATTCTGCGTGATGCGTTTGCCGACATGCTTCCCGAGGAAGTGGCATGGCGACAGAAGGAGCAGTTTAGTGATGGTGTGGGATATTCGTGGATAGACACTCTCAAGGAGATAACCGCAAAGCAGGTGACCGACGAGCAAATGGCTCATGCAGCGGAACGTTTTCCCATCAATCCGCCACGCAACAAGGAGGAATATTACTACCGCTCTATCTTTGCCGAGCATTTCCCGTCGGACAGTGCCGCAAGGTCAGTGCCGAGTGTGCCGAGCGTGGCTTGTTCCACAGCTGAGGCTTTGGCATGGGACAAAGCATTCAAGAACATGAACGACCCGAGCGGCAGAGCCGTTGCCGGTGTTCATGAGAAAGCCTACTGACTTAATCCACGTATGTGGCGTAGAAAAGATGTTGCTATATGGTTAATAAATAAGTCGTATCATGGCATGAAATGGTCGTATCATGCCATGATACGATCGTTTCAAGCCATGATACGGTCGTTTCAAGTCAAACTTCACTCTCCGTATTAAAGATAAAAATCCATAAGAGTTTAACACTTCTGTTGGCAATATTCATGTTTTAGATTAACTTTGTAGGAAAATGCAAGATGATGGACAAGATAAGCACTCAATACAATCAAGCGGTACAACTTATAAAGTCGGCTATACTTCAAAATCAGTTGGAAGCAGCCAAGGCTGTCAACAGACAGATGCTCGCACTATACTATGGTGTGGGCAAGTATGTCTCTGATAATACCCGCAAAGGAGTATGGGGCACAGGAGCCATTGAAACGATTAGTGAACAGCTTAGGAGAGAACTGCCAGGATTGCGAGGATTTTCTCCAACAAGTATCAAGAAAATGCGCCAGTTTTATGAGCAATGGTGTAATGTTGTAAATCGCCCGCCATTGGCGGGCGATTTACAAACGGCTGCTGATGAGACTATTTTGCCGTTTAAGTCTTTGCTATTGGTAAATCGTCCGCCAATGGCGGGCGATTTTGATTGGCACGATTTTTTTGCTTTAAGTTTCTCTCATCACGATGAGATTCTGTCAAAAACAAAGACTCTTGAAGAGCGTGTGTTCTACATCCATCAAGCTGCAACTTTGCATTGGGACAAATACACCCTTCGTGACAATCTCAAGGCTGACTTATTTCATCACCAGTCGCAGATGCCAAGCAATTTTGCCAAGACTATGCCGTCAACACGTCACGCTCTGAAAGCCATATCTATGTTTAAGGATGATTATCTGCTTGATTTCATCAATGTAGAGGAACTTGACGAGCAAGACCCACAAGACATTGACGAGCGGATTATAGAAAACTCAATAGTGTCGAATGTCAAGAACTTCATTCTTACGTTCGGCAAGGACTTTACGTTCATGGGTAACCAGGTGCATATCGACAAGTTCGGACATGACCATTGGGTTGACTTGCTGTTCTTCAACAGAGAGCTGCAATGTCTTGTAGTGTTTGAACTAAAGAAAGGTGCTTTCAAACCTGCCTATCTCGGTCAGTTGTCTGCTTATATCCGCATGCTGAATGATGACGAGCGCAAACCTCATGAGAATCCGACTATAGGAATAGTGCTTTGCCGTGATGCAGACAAGACATACGTTGAATACCTTCTTCAAGACTACACCCAGCCAATGGGTGTCGCAACATACAAGGTAATGCCTGAGAAGCTAAAGAAAATACTTCCCCCAGAAGAAGAATTCAAGAGATTGCTTGACGGAAAAGAATTCGACAAATCAGAAAAATAAGGACAGTATTGGTATGATATAGTTGTTACTGTTACAATAATATTTTTTGAAAATAATAATAGAATTATTTTGTGGTGTGTAAAAGTATTCGTACTTTTGAAAGATTGATTCTATGAAGTATTATTACGGCTAATTATTAATAAACCTATGCAATACCCTCTTATATCAGAATATCTCGCCGCCATTCGCGAGGCTAATGACAATCTTGACAAGTTGAGCCATCTGGTGCCCGTGCTGGACAAATACGGTGAGCCGTATCGTAGCAGCGGTGCGTTTGCCGTCGTATTCAAGATGAAGGACGAGCAGACGGGCAAATACTATGCCCTGAAGTGTTTCACCGAGGAACAGGAAGGTCGTGCGGAGGCTTACCGTCAGATAGCCGAGGAGTTGGAGTTTGTTGACTCGCCTTATATCACTTCCGTAAAGTATCTGGAGAAGGAGCTTTTTGTTGACAGCAACTGTGAGAACGAAGAGTTCCCAGTGTTGCTGATGGATTGGATTGAGGGCGAGACGATGGAGACATACATCGCAGCTAACTACACGGACACTCACGCTATGTCGATGCTTTGCTACCGCTTTTGCAAGATGGCAGCTTGGCTTCGCTCACAGTCGTTTGCCCATGGTGACATCAAGCCAGATAATATCATGGTGCGTCCTGACGGTACGCTGACGCTCGTCGACTACGACGGCATGTTTGTGCCGGCAATGAAAGGTCAGAAGTCGCCGACCGTCGGCACCAAGGACTTCTCGCATCCCCTTCGCACCATCAATGACTTCGACGAAACCATTGACGATTTCGCCTTGGCTTCCATTGCCCTCTCACTAAAAGCCATCTCTCTCAATCCGTCTCTGCTTCAGACCTACGGAGCATCCGACCGTCTCCTCTTCTCAGCCGCCGATTATCTCGATTTGAGCAAGAGCAATACCTTCACCGCCCTGCAAGGCTTGTTGGCAGACGAGGAAGCAAAAACCCTTATGTCAATGTTCCTGTTAGCCAGCGCCAAGAAAGACTTGTCCATGTGCTCATTCAGATTGTTCGGTGTGCAGAAGCCGAAGGAAGTACAGAAACCAAAGGAAAAAGAGGTGCAAAAGCCGAAGGAGGAAGAAGTGTGGAGCACAGAGGTAACCGATAAGAACCTTGAAAATGCCGTGGAGGATGAATTTGGCGTAAAATATAGCAAGGACTGGAAGAGATTGCTTAAGGCGCCATGGAATTTGAAAGATAACTATTCTATCAGAGAAGGAGTAAAGGTAATTGGGGACAGGGCTTTTTTCTTATGCAGCTCCCTCACTAACATAAATATCCCAAATAGTGTCAAAATAATTGGAGAGTATGCTTTTTGTCATTGTATTTAGAGCCTTATAACTAACCATAACCTACTATGACTAACTAACCATAAAGTCTTGATTTTCAATACTCTTTG
>CAKQFF010000066.1 GCA_934230685.1 uncultured Prevotella sp.
GATAGCTGCGATAGCTACGAACATTAAAACTAATTTCTTCATTTTCTTTGCTTTTTAAATCTGTAAAACAATCATTTGTTTATTAAAACACTGCAAAGGTATATATTTTTTTGATACGGCAATAATGTTTTAGGGATTTTTTTTTGACTTTTTTGTAACCCATTTAGAAAGTATTGATATTCAATAGATTATAGACTGTAAACAAATGTTAATCTTTTGAACGTATCTTTCATACAGTGAAAAAACGTTGTTTTTAGTCTTTGTTGTGTGCGTACAAAACATTTAGATTTATGGTTCTGCAGGGGCTTTTAGTTAGGTGATACATTGATTTTGTCGTATAAATTCTGTAACTTTGCATATTCCTTCTTCTTAACAAGAAAAGAAGCAATGGCAAAGTAAAGCAAGAAAACCAATTATACATATATATATATAAGATGATAAATTCTTCAGTATTTCAAAATAAGAAGGCAGCCTACTACACTCTCGGCTGCAAGCTCAACTTCTCTGAGACCTCAACATTCGGACAAATGCTTGCCGAACTTGGTGTGACTGCAGCCCAGGAAGGCGAGAAGGCAGACTTATGTCTTATAAACACATGCTCCGTAACAGAGGTGGCAGACCATAAGTGCCGACAGGCTATCCACCGTATGGTGCGCCAGAATCCCGGCGCTTTTGTGGCTGTTACAGGATGCTATGCACAGTTGGAGTCGGAATCTGTGAGCAAGATAGATGGTGTAGATCTTGTGCTTGGCTCTAATGAAAAGGCCGACCTTGTACAGTTTCTCAGTGACGCTTGGACAGCCAAGGAGTCGGAGAAAGAAGGGCAGGCAGATGCCGAGCAAGACTCACTCCATCGTTTCTATTCGGTGAAGACAAAGAATATTAAGTCGTTTGCTCCATCATGCTCGCGTGGCAACCGCACAAGATATTTCCTTAAGGTGCAGGACGGATGCGACTACTATTGCACCTATTGCACCATACCTTATGCTCGTGGCAATTCGCGCAACCCTACTATAGCCTCGCTTGTGGCACAGGCAGAGCAGGCTGCGCGGGACGGTGGCAAGGAAATAGTGCTTACTGGAGTCAATATAGGCGACTTCGGCAAGACTACTGGCGAGAGTTTTCTCGACCTTGTAAAGGCTCTCGACAAGGTGGAGGGTATTGAGCGTTATCGCATTAGCAGCATGGAGCCTGATCTGTTGAGTGACGAGCTTATCGACTATTGTGCCCAGAGTCGTGCGTTCATGCCTCATTTTCATGTGCCGTTGCAGAGTGGCAGCGACGAGGTGCTTAGGCTTATGCACCGCCGCTACGACAAGGCTCTCTTTGCACACAAGATACAGTTGATAAAGGAACGCATGCCTGATGCCTTTATTGGTGTTGACGTGATGGTTGGATGCCGTGGCGAGACTCCTGAGTGTTTCGAGGAATGCTATGATTTCCTTAATGGTGTGGATGTCACTCAGCTTCATGTGTTCCCCTACAGCGAGCGTCCTGGCACTGTGGCTTTGCGCATACCTTATGTGGTGAGCGATGCCGACAAGAAAGAGCGCAGCAAGCGTCTGCTCGATATGAGCGAAAGCAAGCGTATTGATTTCTATGCAAAGTATATTGGCACAGAGCAGGAGGTTCTCTTTGAGAAGGCTTCGCGTGGACGTGCCATGCATGGTTTTACAAAGAACTATGTGCGTGTGGAATTATCGCCCCGTGATGCACGTGAGGAATACGACAATCAACTTATTCGTGTGCGTCTCGGAGACTTCAACCACGACAAGTCGGCACTTAAGGCGGAGATTGTTTAAGTGAAGAGTGAAGAACAAAGGGTGAAAAACGAAAGATGATGAAGAAAGTAGCAATAGTAATACTCAACTGGAACGGTGCGTCTATGATGCGCCGTTTCCTGCCGTCTGTGATAGGGCATTCGGCTGATGTGGCAGACATAGTGGTTGCTGATAATGCTTCTACCGATGATTCGTTGGCGTTGCTCCGTGATGAGTTTCCTTCGGTTAGAACCATAGTGCTTGACAAGAACTATGGCTTTGCCGGTGGATATAACCGTGCTTTGGAGCAGGTGGATAATGACTATTATATGTTGTTGAACAGCGATGTGGAAGTCACTGAAGGTTGGATGGACACATTGCTGGAGTTTATGGATTCTCATGAAGATGTGGCTGCTTGTCAGCCTAAGTTGCGTGCCGAACATTCCCGTGCTATGTTTGAGTATGCTGGTGCAAGCGGTGGTTTTCTCGACCGCTATGGCTATCCTTTTTGCCGTGGCAGAATATTTGATACAGTAGAGGAGGACAAAGGTCAGTATGATGATGCTTGCCAGGTGCTTTGGGCTACGGGTGCCGCATTGATGATTCGCCGTGAGGACTATTGGCGGGTTGATGGTCTCGACGCACGCTTCTTTGCTCACAATGAGGAGATAGACCTTTGCTGGCGATTGTGCAATCTTGGCAGAAAGATATATTGTGTGCCGCAGAGTGTAGTGTATCATGTGGGAGGCGGAACTTTGCCCAAGGGTAATCCAATGAAGACATACCTTAATTTCCGCAACAATCTGACGATGCTCTATAAGAACCTGCCCGAAAATGAACTGCGTCATGTGATGCGTGTTAGGTTCTGGCTTGATTATGTAGCCGCATTCAAATCGTTGTTGCTCGACCGCAATTTGGGCGAGTTTAAGGCTGTAGTGCGTGGTCGCAAGGCCTTTAGTGCGTGGCGTAAGGACTTTGAGGGCGACCGTCATAAGATACAGGCGTCGCGTGTAGTTGGCAACGATCCTATGCGGAAACCATATAGTTTGTTGTGGCAATATTATGTTCGTGGAGTCAGAAAGTATGTATTTTTGCTATTTTTAATTGTTTGGTAGCTTAATTAGTATTGTCGTTTAATTTTTTTAGCTGAAATTCTTGCTGTTTAAAAACTTTTTTAGTATTTTTGCAACAGTTAAAACGCATGTCCATAAGCATGCAAATAATAATTGCCTATTGTGAGAAAGTTATATATTATAATAATGACAATCGTTCTGTTAGTTTCAACTGCATGTGAGTTGAAGCTTAAGCAGTATGGTGAGGACAGTCAGTCGTCGCTTGTAGAAGTGCAACGATACGACCGTCTGCAAAGTCGTTATCTCACCACGGGGGATTTCTCGGCTTTACAACAGATGAACATAGAGTTTCCTATGGAGACACGCACCTTGATTGAGGATGTGTTGCGCATAGGCGATGTGAATGATCCCGAAATCAACAGCAAGTTTCTTAATTTCTACCAAGACACTATTTTGCAGTCGCTTATTGCTGATGCCGAGTTGCAGTATGCAAGTATGACTGACATCAACAAGCAGTTCAGCGACGCTTTCAAGAAATTGCAAAAGATGTGTCCCTCGATGAAGCTCCCTGTTGTATATTCACAGATTGGAGCGCTCGATCAAAGTGTGATAATAGGCAACAACTCCATAGGTATCTCGCTCGACAAATATCTCGGCAATGACTATCCGCTTTACCATCGTTTCTATTCGGAAGAACAGCGACGGCTTATGACACGCGAGTATATTGTGCCCGATTGCATGAGTTTCTACATACTCAGTATGTATCCACTTAAGAATCATGAGAGTCGCACTCAGTATGAGCGCGACCTGCATATGGGCAAGATAATGTGGGCTGTCAACAAGTTGCTTGGTAGGAAAATATTCAACACAAAGTTCACTGCTATTGTTGACAACTATGCTAAGAAGAATTCAAAAATGAGTGTCATGGACATTCTTGAATCAGACAAATTTTGATATTAATAGTCTTTTTCTTTAAATAATGCTTTATAGCATATAAAAAGATTTGCATATTGTTCAGGAAAAAGCTACCTTTGTGACGTTATCCTGAATACAATCTTTTTACCTTAAGAAAGAGACTAATACCTATTGATAAAAATGCCGGACTCTGAGAAGAGTCCGGCATTTGCCATTTTAGAGGGAAACGTTCTTTATTGTTGAAGTATTTCTTGTGGGGTGGCTACCAATGTGGTGGCTCCATGTTCAATGAGGAAATCTTTATCGCGGAATCCCCATAGCACACTAATACAAGGCATTCCTGCATTGCGAGCTGTGTCTATGTCCACATCACTGTCGCCTATGTATACAGCTCCTTCGGCAGTGGCATTGAGTTGGCGCAATGCTTCTATCACAGTGTCGGGTGCAGGTTTCTTGCGTATGTCCTCACGTTCACCGATGGCAACCGTTACAAGGTCGCCAAAGAAGTGGCGGCATAACTCCTGTGTGGCAGCATAGAACTTGTTGCTTACCACAGCCACTTTCTTTCCTCTTCTCTGTAATTCCTCGAGCATCGGCATGACTCCTTCGTAAGGGCAGGTGGTGTCAAGATTGTGTTTCATGTAATGTTGGCGGAAGTCGGCAAGAGTCTTGTCGAACAATGGATTCTGCAAACCGTCAGGTGTGGCACGTTCCATAAGTTTCTTCACACCATTGCCTACAAATCTTCTCACCTCGTCTAATGTGCGTTCAGGCATACCGTTAGTGCGCAAGGCATAGTTGCAGCTTGCAGCCAGATCGGCAAGCGTAGAGAGCAGCGTGCCGTCCAAGTCAAAAATATAAGTGTTGTACATAACCTTTATATATTATATATAATGTATCCTTAATACAATTGTGTAATTGCGGTGCGAAGTTACGGATATTAATGAGAATACGTATAAAAAAAATAAATAAATTTTGCTGTCTATCGCAATTCGGTTATCTTTGCAACCAAAAAAGAGAAAATACCATACACGTTATGAAAAAGAAACCAAAGCGTAGATTCCTCATTACGGCAGGCGCATGCCTGGCTGTGGTAGCCGCAGCTGTCTACTATTATTTTTTCGCCTCCATGCTGAGTGGCTCAAAGACAATGTATGTATACATTGACAAGGATGATACTATCGACTCAGTGTCTGTAAAATTATCAGCAGTGTCGAAAGCCAGCGCTATGACAGGCTTCAATACTCTTGTGCATTTCAGCAAATATGCTGACAATATACGTACAGGACGTTATGCCATTGAGTCTGGTGACGGTGCGTTTATAGTGTTCCGTCATTTGAAGAACGGATTGCAGAGTCCGGTGAACCTTGTTGTACTTTCTGTTCGCACCATTGATCGTCTTGCAGCAGAACTGTCAAAACGTCTTATGGTTGACAGTGCTGAGATATACAATGCGCTTGCTGATGAGGCTACGTGTCGTAAATATGGTTATGACACTACAACCATTGCTGCAATGTTCATCCCCAACACCTATGATATCTATTGGAATGTGAGTGTAGACAAGTTGCTCGACCGTATGAAGAAGGAGTGTGGCAATTTTTGGAATCAAGACCGTATGGCTAAGGCTAAGTCATTAAAGCTCTCGCCTGTAGAGGTAAGTACTTTGGCAAGCATCATTGACGAGGAAACAGCCAATAATGGCGAGAAGCCAATGGTGGCAGGAATGTATTACAATCGACTTATGTTGCGTGATGCCGAATATCCAGGCGGAATGCCATTACAGGCCGACCCTACGATTAAGTTTGCTTGGAAACGTTTCGACTTGAAGCGTATATACAACAATCTGCTTCATGTCAACAGTCCTTATAACACCTATGTCAATCCAGGACTTCCGCCAGGACCAATACGCATACCATCAATAGCTGGTATTGACGCTGTGCTTAATCTTGTGCATCATGATTATCTGTATATGTGTGCCAAGGAGGATTTCAGTGGTACTCATAATTTTGCACGCAACTATAACGAACACCTGCAGAATGCACGTAGATATAGTCAGGCTTTAAACCAAAGAGGAATTAAATAAAGTTCTTCAGAAAGAAGTTACTATGTAGCAAATTGCATATTTACAATAAGAGGTCGAGCAGAAGAAGCTCGACCTCTTATCGTAATATATCAGTAGATAATTCTTAATATTGGAAAATCCCAATGTTTTCTTATTTTTCAAGTTTCTTAAGTACCTTTTCAAGCTCAGCCCAATGCTCCTCAGTCATGTCATTCGGAGTAAAGATGCTGATACCGTTGGCACCTGCTGCCATAGAAGTCTCCACAGCCTCTGCTATTTCAGAAGGCAGAAGACCTGAGTTCTCTGGGTCAATCACTTTGTCTTTGTGTCTCCAGTCGTGGCAGATGAATATACCGCTGTATAGCTGCATGTTCTTGCCCTTGATGGATTCAACCTCTTCCTTTGTCACTTTGCCAACCCATCCTGCAGGCTCTATATAGAAGTCGTTGTAGTTCATAGGGAACACAGCGTCGAGTTTCCAGTTGTTCCACTGCTGGCGTACCATCCACTCAGCATAACTCTTAGGACCAGGGAACACATCAGCACTGAGCTTCTTGCCTTTAGCGTGAACAGCGTCGCTGATATGGTTTACAAGAGCTGTGATGGCATCGCAGCGGAACTGTGCCCACTCCTTAATCTTCGAAGGGTCGCATACTTTAGTGATGTCAATACCGCTCTGCTTCTTGAATGCAGCCACACAATCATTGCAGTAGCAGAAGTCAGCCTTTGCATACTCACCATTCATGTTGAGTCCGTACTTGTCCCACAATCCGCGAGCAAGTATTACGTCGGCATAGCGGATATAGTCGAGCTGCACATAGTCTACCTCGGGTATCTCGGCAATCTGCTCAAATGTAGTAGTGAGGAACTTCTTCACATCCTCATTGCGTGGGTCGAGTGTTGTGTAGTAAGGCACATATGGAGGATTGTCGTAAGCCGACTCACCCAGACGGTTCACTGTATACCAACTCTTAGGTTTGCCTCCAGGAGTCATTGTAGGCACCCAAGCGTGATACTCAAGTCCGGCTTTCTTAGCAGCCTTTGATGCTGTGCGTATCTTCTCCAAGTCCATACCTGCGTTAATGCACACTCCAGTTACACCATGTTTCTTCCAAGCCTTAAAGTCAGCAGTAAGCGATTTCTCTGTAGCGTTGTCTCCATAGCCAGCCCAAGCATACACTGGGATTTGGTTGCCCTTGGCATTTGCGCACAATGCTGTGAGAGCCATGGCGAGTGATAAAAATAATTTCTTCATGTTGTTTGTTTTTTTTGATTTGTTATGCTGTTACAATAAAATAATGCACAAAGTTACGTTTTTTTTTACAAATAATGGGATTTTTTTCTTACATTTGTAATCAATTATAGAAACTTAAAAACTTCAGTCAACATTTTAATAAATCATTTATACTTAAATTTATGAAGAATTTAATTATAGCAATGTCTTTGCTATTTTCTTTGTCCTCCACTGCTGCCAACCACAAGGAGTATGCAGCTAAGGGAAACACAACGATAACAGTGTTTAATAAGGAGAACATCCATTTCGACCCAGTAAAGCTTGAAGGCTACAATGCTGCGGATGCCGACGGTGTGATACGTCTTGTGAATGGTCGTATAATATTGAAGAAGATACAGGTGCCTCAGTATGAACGCAATGTCAAGGTTTATATCAAGACAACTGTGGCTTCCAATGGCGACCGTTGGGACAAGTCGGGCTCTGTGTTTGTGTTGCCTCGCAAGTCTGCCATAAATCTCTTGTCAATAGCTCAGGGCAAGAACAAGTTTCCTGCCATCGACTCTTTGAAGCTTGAGAAGTTGGTTGGTGTTGTTGCTGGCAAGGATTATAAGCCTACAGTAGAGCTTATGCGCTTCATGACACCGTTTGGTGTGGGCTACTATAGCGACAAGGACAATGCTTTGTCGTCGAAGCGTCGTCCTGTTTACATACCCAAGTGGGCTGACTGTGTGGAATGGCAGCAGGACATTACCGACAGATATTCAGAACTTGAGGGTGAGGCTTATGTAGGCGTATACATCGATACATGGACAGAGCAGGGTTATTTGGCAAGTGTTGAATTGCAGTTTAAGGAAAGTCCTATAAGCTGCGACCGTATGACACGCACTGAGGTGTTGCCACTCATTAACACTGTTTATTACATCGGTCAGGAATATCCCGACATCTTTGCACGCAAACCTATCACTACAGACTTCACACTGCCTAAAGGTGCCAAGAATGTGCGATTGAAATATATTGTCACAGGTCATGGCGGACACAACGGTGGTGATGAGTTTGTACAGAAAGAGAATATATTGTCTGTTGACAACAAGGTTGTCTATCGTTTTATTCCTTGGCGTGACGACTGTGCTTCCTTCCGCCGTTTCAATCCTGGCACTGGTGTATGGCTTGAGAAACGTGTAGCTTCGTATATAGGTGAGGATGGTGAATATACGGAGAAGGAAATAGAGGAGCCAGTAGGATCATCCGACTTCTCACGTTCCAACTGGTGTCCTGGCAGCGATGTTATACCTGAAGAGGTGAAACTTGAAGGAATCACAGCTGGCAAGCATACCTTCACTGTTGACATTCCTAAGGCACAGGCTGTAGATGGAAACAAGCTTAACCACTGGTTGGTGTCTGCTTATCTCGTATGGGATTACTAAAAAGAGGAAGCGCAATATCGGCAGTTATAAAGAGATAATATACAAAGTATAAAAACGCAATACATTAAAACCCCTAAACAATCTCGCATGGCAAGAGGTTGTTTAAGGGTTTTATGTCTTTTGCTTATTCGTATCTGATAGCTTCTATCGGGTCGAGTTGTGCTGCCTTCTTGGCAGGATACCAGCCGAAGAAGACACCTGTGAAGGTACAAACAGCAAAGCTCATGATGATGCTCCAAGGCTGTATGTAGATAGGCCAGTGAGCTATAAACTTTACTGCGTATGATGCTCCTACACCAAGTCCCACACCTATCAGACCGCCAGTGACACTGAGCAGGATAGCCTCTATAAGGAATTGGTTTAGGATATCAATGCCACGTGCGCCTACCGACATACGCAAGCCTATCTCGCGTGTGCGTTCTGTGACGCTTACATACATGATGTTCATGATGCCTATACCACCCACGATGAGCGATATGCCAGCCACACAACCCAAGAGGATTGTCATCATGTCGGTAGTAGAGTTCATCATGCTTGCAAGCTCCTCTTGCGAGCGGATGTTGAAATCATCATCGTCGGCAGCCTGAGTGTCGGTGGCATCCTTAAGTTTGTGGTTGCGTCGCAACACTTCGGTTATCTCGTCGATAGCCTTGCTTGTCAGGTCTTCTGTTATAGCCGAGCAGGTGATGCCGCCAAGATAAGTTTGTGCCTTGATACGTTTCATCACCGTTGTGTATGGAGCAAGCACAAGGTCGTCCTGGTCCATACCCATGGAGTTGTAACCTTTCTTCTTCAATACACCTATTACACGGAACGGAATAGAGTTGAAACGCACAACCTTGCCTACAGGGTCTGAACCGTCGGGGAAGAGATTGTCAACTACTGTTTGTCCGAGTATGCACACCTTGGCACTTGCCTTGATGTCGGCATCGGTAAACATCTCGCCTTCTTCCACTGACAGTTGTCGTATGTCGAGATAGTCCTGGTTTACGCCATATATGCTCGACGGTGTGTTGTTGTTGCCGTAAATCCACTGTCCGCTGCTGTTCACTGTAGGGCTTATGCCCTTGATGAAGTTGCACTCATCCTTTATCGACTGATA
>CAKQFF010000067.1 GCA_934230685.1 uncultured Prevotella sp.
AAATGTGAGATGTTGAGAATTGTCAAAGATGTGTATAAAGGGTAGATGTGTATAAAGGGTAGGGCAACGCCCTGGGTGAAAAGGTTTATAGAATCTTGCGCCCTGCTGTAAGGGCAACTCTATTGTGCCACAGATAGTTGCCCTTACAGGGCGCGTTGTTAATTGAATGCTATATACCCAGAGCGTTGCCCTGGGCTGTGGAGATGTTGGGCTTTCAGCCCGCATTATTTGGGTTTTGACACACTCTCCACTAAATAGGCTTGTAATAGATACTCTGCGTATTCTGATAGGCTCAAAATATCTCTCTGCCGAGAGAAATATTTTTTCCTGCCGAGAGAGTAAAAATTTCCTGCAAAT
Source organism: uncultured Prevotella sp. (assembly GCA_934230685.1). Taxonomy (GTDB): domain Bacteria; phylum Bacteroidota; class Bacteroidia; order Bacteroidales; family Bacteroidaceae; genus Prevotella. Next base: position 358 of record CAKQFF010000067.1, read on the forward strand.
AAAGCATTCCCACCTTATTATATATTGTGACATTAAAAAGCCACACGACTATGCTCCTTGATGGATTCTTCAGATAGTATAGTAACGGATGTCCACAGGGCGAGGTCGCTTAGTGTGGCGGGATAAGGGGTTTTGCCTGTAAGGTCTGACTCTATTGCACGAAGCATTATATAGTCCATGCCATTGTGGTGGCTGTCGTTGTTGAGAGCCTCTTCGCCCCAAAGCTGCCAGTAAGTGCTTTCGTATTTTTTGATGTATTCAGCATCGTCCTCCCATTGTTCATGGTTGTTCATGCCCTCGATATAGATACGTCGGTTCACTCCGTCCCAAATGCCACGTGAGCCTTGCACCTCAAAGTCGAGACTGCGAGGGCGCGGTAGTGTGGTGTCGTGTGTAAGGGATATGAGTGTTCCGCCTTTTGTCTCTATTTGTGTGGATACGATGTCGCCGAGAGTTATTGTTGTTGTGTCGTGTTCTGGCATTCGTTGGCGCAGTCCCACAGCCTTTGTGGCAAATGAAGTGAGCCATGCAAGCTGGTCGTTTTTGCCTATGCCGAGAATCATGCAGAGCGGTCCAAGGGCATGAGTGGGGTAGATGTCTCCATTGTTGTGAGTGTAGAAACGGCTTCGCCACACGCTTTCTGTGCCTTTGCGTCCACCAAGTATGCCATTGTCGTCGAGCAAAATGTCGCGCAAGTCGTGGCGGTAGCCGCCTCGCATGTATACTATCTCGCCCAGCACGCCTTCGTCTGCCATACGCTTTATGGCAAGTATCTCGCGCATGAAAAGAGTGTTTTCCAATGGAAACACCCTTAATCCTTCCTTGTTGGCAATCTCGGCCAATGGGGCATATTCATCATGGCATAGACCTCCCTTGATTTCGAGAGCCACATGGCAATGATGGCGCATACACTCCACAGCTTGCGGCACATGCAGATGCCACGGTGTGGTGATGAATACGAGTTCGGGGTGTTGCTCCTCAAGCATTGTCTTGAACGCCTCTTCGCCCTGATAGAAAGGTGCGCCAAGAGAGTTCTTCTCCTGGCAGTCGTTCTTGTCGGCAATGCCAACAATGTCGAAGAAATCAATGGTGCGCAACAGGCGCAGCATTTGTTTTCCACGATAACCGAATCCTATAAATGCTGTCTTAATATGTCTCATCAGTTTAAAGCTGTTGTCTCCTTTCTATTTTTTCAGCTGTTCTATGTCTTTTATCTCCAGTCCGGTAACTTTGGCAATGTCTTCCAGTGGCATTCCTATGCTCAACAGATTTCTTGCCACATCAGCACGGCCCTCTTTGCGCCCTTCTTTTAGGCCTTCTTCCCTGCCTTCTTTTCTTCCTTCCTCCATGCTTCTCCTGTTGGAATCGACCAACAGCAGGCGTTCGGCACCAAGCTTGTCCCAAAAGTCATCGTAGGCAAGCAACTCGTCTTTCGACATGGCAGATTCCTCTACTGTTTTCAGGGCCTTTGAGGTTTCAGGATTGTCCAAGAGTTCTTGCGGCACTACCTTTGTCTGCTCGTCAATTTCTGTAAGGAATCTAAGCCACAGCACAGCCATTTTTTTTTCTTTGATGGAATGGGCCTGGAACTTTGGAAGCTCAACGAATGTGAAATGCAGTCCGTCGATAATCTCGTTGCTGTGCAGCTCATGCACAACATTATAGTTGTGGATAAACTCATCGGGATATTCCTTTATGAAGGTCTCGTTGACAAGGTTGAGCGAGTAGACAGGTTGCAGTAACTCATACTTGCGCTTCTTGTCGAGCTGGCGCACGAAGGCCTTGGAAGCATTAAACAGCACTCGCTGCTTGAAGGCTTCTGTCCAAAGCATCTGCATCTCAACAATAAACTGACGGTTCTTCACGTCGCGGCATCTCACATCCACAATACTGTTTTTGCCTACATAAGTGTCAGGCACAAGTTCGGGCGAGAGATACTCCACGCTCTCTATCTGCTCATCGTCAGCCAATGGCAACAGAGCATTGAGAAGACTGATGAGCAAGTCCTTATGCTCGCCGAATATCTTCTTGAAGGTAAGGTCGGCTTTTGGGTCAAGATATCTCATAATGGAAAGTATTTACGTATTGACGACTGTGACTATATATTATATGTGGCAAATTTACTAATAATAATCGAGATTAGTCGTTTTTTTATATCAGTAAGTGTCGTTTTTATATCCTAACAACTTACGCCCAATCGAAGTTTTCCTTTCCTGCTCCGATTTCGAAGTGCAGTCTGGCTATTCCTATATCCATTTTTGTATATCCCACCATAGAGAAACCTCGATTGGCAATAACCTTTGGCTTGGCTCCTTTATCTTGCTTGTTAGGCAACAGGGAGAACGAGAACTTCTGCTGATTGATGGCTGTGGGAGCTAAGAGTGCAGCTTCAATACCATTGCGAAACCATTCGGGCGAGTTGTTACAGATATTGCTCACTTGTTCGGCTTTCTTAATCTTATGGCTTACACCTTGTGTAGCACCATAGCCCAAGGCAATCATACACGTCAGCTTCTCATCGTCGCCCACCATGTAAGCCTCGCTCACTTTACGATAGCTCAGTCCAGCCCAGCAAGTATTTAATCCAAGCGTTTGAGCCAACAGTACAAGCTGTTCTCCGTAATAGCCCACACGCTCGTCCAGGTCGTCAGCCTTCTTTCCAACCATAACCAGATAATTTTCAACACCCGAAAACTTGCCATACGAGAAGATGCCCGTAAATGCCCTTGTCTCGTTAGTCACAAGCTGTATGTGGAGTCCGCCCTCGGCGTTGCATTCGTCTATCTTCTTCCTTAACGTCTCAATGATTTCTTCCGACAACGGCTTGTGAACGTACCTACGCACACTATGTCTTTGCTTTATGGCTTCCAGTAATGTCATCGTCATATATATTTAATGTTTATTTGTGCTCAAAGACATACGTCTGAAACTGTAATTGTCTTCTTTCTAATTGTTCAGCTGTTCAATGTCTTTTATCTCCAGTCCGGTAACTTTGGCAATGTCTTCCAGTGGCATTCCTATGCTCAACAGATTTCTTGCCACATCTGCACGGCCCTCTTTTAGTCCCTCTTTGCGTCCTTCTTCTATTCCCTTTTTGCGTCCTTCTTTTAGTCCTTCTTTTAGTCCTTCTTTTCTTCCTTCTTCTCTGCCTTCCTCCATGCTTCTCCTGTTGGAATCAACAAACAGCAGGCGTTCGGCACCAAGCTTGTCCCAAAAGTCCTCGTAGGCAAGTAGTTCGTCTTTCGACATTGCAGATTCTTCTACTGTTTTCAAGGCCTTTGAGGTTTCAGGATTGTCCAAGAGTTCTTGCGGCACTTCCTTTGTCTGCTCGTCAATCTCTGTAAGGAATCTAAGCCACAGCACAGCCATTTTCTTTTCTTTGATGGAATGGGCCTGGAACTTTGGAAGTTCAACGAATGTGAAATGCAGTCCGTCGATAATCTCGTTGCTGTGCAGCTCATGCACAACATTATAGTTATGGATAAACTCATCGGGATATTCCTTTATGAAGGTCTCGTTGACAAGGTTGAGCGAGTAGACCGGTTGCAGCAACTCATACTTGCGCTTCTTGTCGAGTTGGCGCACGAAAGCCTTGGAAGCGTTGAACAGCACTCGCTGCTTGAAAGCTTCTGTCCAAAGCATCTGCATCTCAACAATAAACTGACGGTTCTTCACGTCGCGGCATCTCACATCCACAATACTGTTTTTGCCTACATAAGTGTCAGGCACAAGTTCGGGCGAGAGATACTCCACGCTCTCTATCTGCTCATCGTCAGCCAATGGCAACAGAGCATTAAGTAGACTAATGAGCAAGTCCTTATGCTCGCCGAAAATCTTCTTGAATGTAAGGTCGGCTTTGGGGTCAAGATATCTCATAATGGAAACGTATTTACGGGTTGACGACTGTGACTATATATTATATATGTGGCAAATTTACTAATAATAATTGAGATTTATGATAACTCGTTATGAGTTTCGTGTTGTTCTTTCATCTTTTCCCATTGCGAACGTGACTTAGGCATATCTGCATAAGTAGCCATTAGTTCTTCATACGCATGATGTTGGGTGTGGGTTAATGGAATTATGTCATGACTTATTTCCATTTGCCATCTGCGGAGAGAACATTCGTATTCGCTTGATGCGGAGAATGGTAAGTGGCCATTCTGCTCAATGAATTGTTTTAACAGGTTGAGAGATTCATCAAAAGACTTGTTTTCTAAAGAATGCACAGGATTCTCATCCTCATCATATTCCGTTCTTATAGGAATATTAACCCATTGTAGGTCGGAAGAAACCGTGACATTGTATACAGCAACGATGATTTCTGCAAATAGCTTTACTACTGTATCATATTTCGGAGTGTCCTTGCTTATGTATCTTGACATTTGGTAGCAATTGTCTTGCCATAGGTTGTAGTAAACATCCTTGCCGACTTTTTCTATTTTTTCACGCCATTTTATACATTCCATTAATTCCGCTCCTATACGGTATTTTATTCCTTTAAAAGTGACATAGTCTCTTGTATTCTTATGGCTTTTAGGAGAAGATGAAACTGTTGGTTCGCCTGTGATGGGTTTCTCCATCATTTTGTTCCATTCTTCAGTCTCGTCCGTAGAGAGACCTTTATGCATACGAATGGCTTTAACAAACGTGGTGCCAAGAGTTTCTTGTTTATGGGCACCAACACCAGAAATAAGACCAAAGGCAATAATTGTCTCTGGTTGTGAGATGGCAAGCTGGTGCAAAGTGCGATCGTTGAAGATAACGTAAGGAGGAACATTCCTTTCTGACGCAAGTTGCAGACGGAGTTGGCGAAGCTCCTCAAATAGCCCCATGTCTTTAGCCATGCCCTCTTGCACCTGTTCTGTTTGTAGCTGTTGATAAAGTTTCTTCTTCATGCCCTTCACCGTGAAATCTTCATGATTGACAACAGCCAACTGAGCCAGCTTATGTCCATAAAGAATATCCTCGCCTTGTGGAGTGGCTTTGATATGTGAACTGTCCTTATAATCAATTTCTATATACCCCATGTGAAGCATCTGGAGGAGATAATCTTGCCAGTCCTTAAATGGAATATCTCTTCCGCATCCGTAGGTCTTTATCAGGTGATAGCCTTTCTGATAAACCTCTTGATTCGAGGCACCCCGCAGTATGTCTATTAATAGTTTGAAGCCTATTTGTTGTTTAGTGCGCATTATGGCAGAAAGAGCCTTTTGCACAAGTATTGTTCCGTCAAATCTCTGTGGAGGATTTTTGCAAACGTCGCAGTTTTCACAATCATGGTCCATAGTTTCGCCGAAATAGTTGAGCAAGATTCTACGTCGGCAAACTTGGCTTTCGGCATATTCCTGCATACGCTCCAGTTTCTCGTTGTTGATGTCTTGTTGGCCACTCTCCTCAGCAAATTTCCTAAGTGTTATGATGTCTCCCACTTGATAGAACAGCACGGTTTCGCATGGCAGACCGTCTCGTCCTCCACGACCTATCTCTTGGTAATAACTTTCAATGCTCTTGGGCAAATTATAATGGACGACAAAGCGCACATTGCTCTTGTCTATGCCCATGCCAAAAGCAATCGTTGCACACACTATATTTATTTCATCGTTGATAAAGGCTTCTTGAACATCATCACGTTCCATTGGTGATAGTCCGGCGTGATAGGCTTTGGCATTGATGCCTTCTTCTCTGAGTTTTTCTGCAACACTCTCTGTCGTTTTTCGGCTCATGCAGTAGATTATGCCACTTTCGTTAGGGTGGCGGGCAATGAGTGTAAGCAGAAAACGCAACTTGTCTTTTGCAGAATAGCCTCTACGCACATCAAGTGACAGATTTGGACGGTCAAATGAAGAAATGAAGATAGCAGCTTCGCCAGTCTTATTTTTGTCCAAGCACAGTTGCTGTACTATGTCCTCTTTCGTTATTTTATCGGCTGTTGCTGTGAAAGCAGCGACTGGTACACCAGGAAACAGCTCTTTTAATTTGCCCAATTGGGTGTATTCAGGACGAAAATCATGTCCCCATTGCGATATACAATGTGCCTCGTCTATAGCAAACATACTAATTCTGAGAGAACCAGTAGGTTTTTTTCCACAAGAATTGCTAAAAACACCATGCTGTATTTCAGAAAGCAATCTCTCTGGCGAAACATAAAGCAATTTATATTCGCCTCGGTATGCACGTTCGGCTATTTCTCTGTTATCTGCTTCCGAAGCATTGCTGTTCAAGGCTGCTGCCTTTATACCGTTTGCGCGCAGACTTTCCACTTGGTCTTTCATAAGTGAAATGAGTGGTGATACTACTATGGCTGTTCCTGGCATCCTCAATGCAGGAATCTGATAGCAGATGCTCTTGCCGCCACCTGTAGGCATAAGTACAAGACAATCTTTCTTTTCAAGTATATGATGTATTATATCCTCTTGAAGAGGACGGAATTGGCTGTAGCCAAAGTATTTTTTTAGTGTAGAAAGCATAGACGTTTATTAGTTTCGGGTTAATGATAGATGTAATATGTCTGAATGGAGTAGTTCTTACAGTACTCTTTTATTTCAACTGTTCAATTTCCTCCTTCTTTAGTCCAGTGGCTTTGATGATATCATCTACCGGCATTCCCATTTTTAGAAGATTTTTTGCAACCTCAGCATGTCCCTTTGCTCTGCCTTCCTCCATGCTTCTCCTATTTGAATCAACAAACAGCAGGCGTTCGGCACCAAGTTTGTCCCAAAAGTCATCGTAGGCAAGCAGCTCGTCTTTCGACATGGCAGATTCCTCTACTGTTTTCAAGGCCTTTGAGGTTTCCGGATTGTCCAAGAGTTCTTGTGGCACTTCCTTTGTCTGCTCGTCAATCTCTGTAAGGAATCTAAGCCACAGCACAGCCATTTTCTTTTCTTTGATGGAATGGGCCTGGAACTTTGGAAGCTCAACGAATGTGAAATGCAGTCCGTCGATAATCTCGTTGCTGTGCAACTCATGCACAACATTATAGTTATGGATAAACTCATCGGGATATTCCTTTATGAAGGTCTCGTTGACAAGGTTAAGCGAGTAGACCGGTTGCAGCAACTCATACTTGCGCTTCTTGTCGAGTTGGCGCACGAAGGCCTTGGAAGCGTTGAACAGCACTCGCTGTTTGAAGGCTTCTGTCCACAGCATCTGCATCTCAACAATAAACTGACGGTTCTTCACGTCGCGGCATCTCACATCCACAATGCTGTTTTTGCCAACATAAGTGTCAGGCACAAGTTCGGGCGAGAGATACTCCACGCTCTCTATCTGCTCATCGTCAGCCAATGGCAACAGAGCATTGAGAAGACTGATGAGCAAGTCCTTATGCTCGCCGAATATCTTCTTGAAGGTAAGGTCGGCTTTTGGGTCAAGATATCTCATAATGGAAAGTATTTACGTATTGACGACTGTGACTATATATTATATGTGGCAAATTTACTAATAATAATCGAGATTAGTCGTTTTTTTATATCAGTAAGTGTCGTTTTTATATCCTAACAACTTACGCCCAATCGAAGTTTTCCTTTCCTGCTCCGATTTCGAAGTGCAGTCTGGCTATTCCTATATCCATTTTTGTATATCCCACCATAGAGAAACCTCGATTGGCAATAACCTTTGGCTTGGCTCCTTTATCTTGCTTGTTAGGCAACAGGGAGAACGAGAACTTCTGCTGATTGATGGCTGTGGGAGCTAAGAGTGCAGCTTCAATACCATTGCGAAACCATTCGGGCGAGTTGTTACAGATATTGCTCACTTGTTCGGCTTTCTTAATCTTATGGCTTACACCTTGTGTAGCACCATAGCCCAAGGCAATCATACACGTCAGCTTCTCATCGTCGCCCACCATGTAAGCCTCGCTCACTTTACGATAGCTCAGTCCAGCCCAGCAAGTATTTAATCCAAGCGTTTGAGCCAACAGTACAAGCTGTTCTCCGTAATAGCCCACACGCTCGTCCAGGTCGTCAGCCTTCTTTCCAACCATAACCAGATAATTTTCAACACCCGAAAACTTGCCATACGAGAAGATGCCCGTAAATGCCCTTGTCTCGTTAGTCACAAGCTGTATGTGGAGTCCGCCCTCGGCGTTGCATTCGTCTATCTTCTTCCTTAACGTCTCAATGATTTCTTCCGACAACGGCTTGTGAACGTACCTACGCACACTATGTCTTTGCTTTATGGCTTCCAGTAATGTCATCGTCATATATATTTAATGTTTATTTGTGCTCAAAGACATACGTCTGAAACTGTAATTGTCTTCTTTCTAATTGTTCAGCTGTTCAATGTCTTTTATCTCCAGTCCGGTAACTTTGGCAATGTCTTCCAGTGGCATTCCTATGCTCAACAGATTTCTTGCCACATCTGCACGGCCCTCTTTTAGTCCCTCTTTGCGTCCTTCTTCTATTCCCTTTTTGCGTCCTTCTTTTAGTCCTTCTTTTAGTCCTTCTTTTCTTCCTTCTTCTCTGCCTTCCTCCATGCTTCTCCTGTTGGAATCAACAAACAGCAGGCGTTCGGCACCAAGCTTGTCCCAAAAGTCCTCGTAGGCAAGTAGTTCGTCTTTCGACATTGCAGATTCTTCTACTGTTTTCAAGGCCTTTGAGGTTTCAGGATTGTCCAAGAGTTCTTGCGGCACTTCCTTTGTCTGCTCGTCAATCTCTGTAAGGAATCTAAGCCACAGCACAGCCATTTTCTTTTCTTTGATGGAATGGGCCTGGAACTTTGGAAGTTCAACGAATGTGAAATGCAGTCCGTCGATAATCTCGTTGCTGTGCAGCTCATGCACAACATTATAGTTATGGATAAACTCATCGGGATATTCCTTTATGAAGGTCTCGTTGACAAGGTTGAGCGAGTAGACCGGTTGCAGCAACTCATACTTGCGCTTCTTGTCGAGTTGGCGCACGAAAGCCTTGGAAGCGTTGAACAGCACTCGCTGCTTGAAAGCTTCTGTCCAAAGCATCTGCATCTCAACAATAAACTGACGGTTCTTCACGTCGCGGCATCTCACATCCACAATACTGTTTTTGCCTACATAAGTGTCAGGCACAAGTTCGGGCGAGAGATACTCCACGCTCTCTATCTGCTCATCGTCAGCCAATGGCAACAGAGCATT
>CAKQFF010000068.1 GCA_934230685.1 uncultured Prevotella sp.
CCCCAAAAATATAGATGAAGGCCTGAGCATCATGATATATGCCATAATTGTCAACCAGACCTTGGTAGTGTCAATGTCTTCAAGGAAGGTATAATCTACCTCTTTACCGAAAAACACGAACCACACGATGCAGATTATAGCAATGTGCATGAATTGATCCACAAGAAACGCGGGGAGATTGTCTTCGCAGAATCTGCACTTTATCCAGTCTATTACGAAATGACTCACGAAAACAATTATGGGAATGAACCAGTATGATACGTTTGCCACAAATAGATATGCGGCCCCGGCATGTACCAAACTGTGAAGCAGATTATATGCTACACCTTTGCCTCCGGATTTGCGTTTACCTTTATTTATGCTGTCAGTCTGAAAAATAAAATCAGCACAGAGATGAGCACAGAGCAGCTTTACAAGTACAATGAACGCATCCATAATATTATCAAATAAATTTGGAAACAAATGATTTGTAATAGTTTATATAATCAAGGATAAGTTGTCCTTTTGCTGCTCCCCAGTGATAATTAAAATTCTGACTGGTCATCCCCAGGTCTTCTGCCAGCTTCTTCTGCAACTTCGGAAAAACCAAGGCATGATAGAATACCAATGCCTGTTTTTCCGTCCATCCAGATACTATGCTATCTGCAAAACGAGTGACAAGATCCAAGTTATTGTCAAGTTCCTTCCAGGGAGTAGATATGCACAATCTCTTCTTTCCTATATTGTCAAACGCCCGACCGGAAAGCCTGAATGCTTCCCCATCACTAGTCAGAATGTTTCCGCTCGCAAAAGAGACATCTCCAACACCAAGGGACAACCGTGCATCCCAGACTTCCGACTTGTCCGGGGTGCTTGCTTTTAGCTTTGCTCTTAGTGCTATGGCCACAGATAACGCCAATTCCGGGTTGTCAACGACAACTTGAAAGCTGTCACCTCTGTACATTTCCATCTTTATAGTGGTCAATGATGAAAAATCCTTAACGCAAGCATTCAAGGTATCCATGACAGTTTGTCGCCATTTTATTGCAATGTGGGAGGAGTTTACCAAGTCTCCTGTGATTACACCTTTTATCATAGAGATGTTATTATGGGTATGTCCAAAGTTAATGCTTTTATTTTGTCGAATCAAAGAAATAGCCTTGATTTTATCAAATCCAGTCTATTTATTTGATACTTTATGGCATCCATAGCTTATACAGCAATCAAATTAAGAATCAAATATAAGTCTTTGATTTCCGCAAATCAAAGAAATAGCCTTGATTGCCAATATCATTTGCTTCTCAGGTATTCGTCAGGATTGAGATAAAACATTTTCTGCCAATTGAATTTCTCAGGCTGCCGGCCGTTTCCATAAACCTTGTCGTATAGCCGGAAATGCGGCACGGGTGTCAGTATCGTGTATGCATGTGTGCCGGAGTCTTGGCGGCGTTTCCTGTTTTTCCGAGCAGGCCGATTACCGTATCATGGCCCACTATCTGCCCCCACTTCACAAAGCTCTCCTTCAAATGCATATACTCGTGCAGTTACCATTTGGGCCCCAACACAACAATCATGTTCCCTGCGACATCATTGAACCAACCACAAACAGCGCTGCGGCAGCGACAATGATATATTTGAGCCACTTTTTCATTCTGTTTAATTATCATCTTCACTATGTCTACTATAAATGTAAGAAAAAGGAAGAGGTAAACAGTAATTTGCAGTTTCCATCCTAAGTCAGTCAACAATCTTACAAGTGATACCGTAAACTGTTTCCTTACGCACTGCGTCCAGAATCTTGTTGAAGATTTTAGGGAATGGTTTGACCACCTGTTCTGCTATACTTCGCGGAATTTCTTTATAATACGCCTCTGCTATTCCGCCTGTGATGCATGCAAGCGTGTCACTGTCTCCGCCGAGAGAAACAGCTTTGCGAATAGCATCCTCAAAATCTGTGGAATCAAGGAAGCTGATAATCGCTTGCGGTACGGTCTCTTGGCAGCTGGCGTCCCACCAGTAGATAGGGTGCCAATACTCATAGGTCTTATGAAGGTCGTATCCGTATGTCTTTTCAATGTACTCGCGAATCTCCTCCTTGGTTTTTCCTTTTCTGGCCATCCAGATAGCAGCGGCAGTAGCCTGTGCGCCCTTAATGCCTTCCGGATGGTTGTGAGTGATTGCTGCTGATATAGCGGCCACGCGTTCGGTCTCATCCAATGTATCAAAGAACCAGCCCACTGCACTCACGCGCATTGCAGCCCCATTGCCCCATGATCCATAAGGATGGCGACCCGTCGCGGACTCATACGGAGAAGCCCCCAACTCGTCATCATATGCATATAACTCCTTCGGATAGAATAGCCAGCGAACAAATGATTCGCCATATCCGCCCATTGCGCATGGGCACTTCTCTGCGAACATCACCATAATATCCTCCAGCCCCTGATAGCTATGCTGCTTGTCCTTCAGCAGCCAGTAGGCCACGGCCATCGTCATTATGCTGTCATCGGTATAGGTGCTGTTATACTGAAACAGCTCGAAATTATAATCTTTAGTGTTGCGGAACTCATAGACCGAACCTATGGTGTCCCCTGTAATTGATCCTAACATAATATGTATCTTGCATATAAAGTTGCTTCAGCTTGGAATGGCTCTAGTCCTGCAAACCACTCTTGTTGCTTCCGGTTCCAAAAGGCATTTCCGCTCCAGATCCGTTCGCCCGGTCCACTTTGGCATCAGCAGGGGGCTCATTTCCCATAATCTTCCGATATCTTTCGTTGAACATTTCATCTGCTGCAGAAAATATGGACATATACATGTTGAAATTTCCTTTGAAAGCGGCCATAGTACGATCTGACGATACAATGTAAAAGGACAACGATGCAGCCTCTTTATCTACGCTTGCCTTTACCATGGCGAACTGATTTGTAACCTCCAAGGCTAGACGCTCGGCCACGTCGAGTTGACTATAAGAAGAGTCTTTAAGGTTCCAATCAATTCTCACAGCAATCATCTGAGGAAGTCTTCTGCAGTCTACCAAGAAACGTTCACTGCTGAATGTGAAGAATACGGCCTCTGATTTTTCAGTGATCGCCACATCAGCAACGCCCTCCATCCGAAGAAACTCAGCAACCCGTTCAGCATTGATCGGAGCCAACGAATCGCCGTACTGCGTCTCAGTGCGTGCCATTTGGCATTTAAGTTCCACGAGTTCCGCGGAAAGCGAATCCGCCCGCTTCTCATACTTTTCAGATTCAGCTCTATCCTGAAAATAAAGTACAGCAAAAACGGCTGCCGTAACGGCGAGGGCCATTATAATAATTGAAATTATCATTGCAATGTTTTTAAAAGACTCACCCTTTTTAGTCGCACATTAAAATGCGCATCCCCACATGTCGCTACCGGCCAATAAGTTTGCGTACCTGACAAACCGGTAAAAGCCATACAGCATCGAAAACAGACATAGAATAAGCGCTATCGCCAATCTCATGCACAAGTACGTCTGCAGTTTTTCACGGCCGCTCTTACTCATTGTATATTCCAGAATTTCAAGTCAACATCATCCTCGACTATTTCTTCAATAGAGTCATCCAGCGACGGAAAAAAATCAAGACCAGTTATTTTTTCCAATTCATTGACACTCAAATAACTTTCAAGAAGTCTTTGCTTCGCAGGATTGTTGAGCATCTCGAATGCGATACCATGAAATGAATCATCTTTGTAAACCAGGAGCGCCTTGAAGAAAGCATCAGGAACAGCAACTTGGTGAGTGCCTATCTTGCCATTCCGGTTTTGCCCCACAATCGGGCCAGTAGCGACAAAAACGCTTCCGAACTGCCGAGCCCATGTCCTGACTTTATTTTCTAGGACGTTCCAACTGCCATTATTCAGTTTCTTATTCTGCGGGCAGCAATTGGTATAAAAGAACGTGTCCCACATTGCCACGTCATCCCACTTGAAATCTCCGGCAGGAGCCATATGACCACGAGACCATCCCGAACCACGATAGTCGTAATTGTCAGCCTGAACAACCTTTACCCTATCATCTGGCCGGAAGTTCTTACCACGGCGGCCAATTGTGCCATTTACCTCATCAGCCGTCAGTTCATAAGCGACCCAAACCGGGATACGCGCCGATTCATCGTAAGAAACAATATAGCCTTTATATTCGATGATGCAATCATTGTCAGAATGAGACGGCAATTCCAATCGATGTTTCTTTTCAACAACCGCGTTATTCGATGGGATAGATGGTTTACGCGAGTGTTCGTCAAAACCTTTCGCCAAAGGGCCAGCCTTGGGCATTGAACCACAAGCACATCCACTGAGAAGAAAAAGTACCATCAACAATCTGAAACTTTTTCTTACGATCATAGTCTGCTCTTTACGACGTTGATATTAACAGCAAAATTAAGGTTTGCTCCAGAGTCATCAAAACCTCCACTAGTTATGCCAATAACTTCGCCATACTCATTTATAAGAGCACCTCCACTGCTCCCATGATCAATCGGGACACTAATCTGAATCACCCTGCCGTTCTCTCGAAATTGAGAGATTTCCCCCGAAGAAAAGGTGTTTTCCAAGCCCCTCGGGCTACCTATCGCATATACTTTTTCTCCAACTAGCGGGTTGTGAGAGGAAACTGGAATAAAGTTAAACTTTGTTCCCGCAGCCTTGACAGTGAAGACCATCACATCATTCGTTTTGTCCTTGAAAATGACATGGTCGATTTTATACTGCTGATCATTAGACGTCTTAATAACCTCCAAACCCATACCGGTTCCTTCAAACACATGGTAGTTGCTTACAGCTATGCCCTCGGGAGAAATAAAGAACCCTGAACCTTGGAATGCCTGCAACCCTGTTGACGTAAAAATCATAAAGACGGCTGTATTGCACTTCTTAAATATCTCTTGGCCAGACAACTTACCAGATACACCAGAACCAACCTCAGATTTGACTTTTGTACTTGACGTTGATTCACCTTGGCCTGACAGTGGAGGTCTATTCTGACTGATTCCATTTCTGCCATGTTTCCCCGGAAGCGGAGGTCTGTTACCTGACGTGCTAAATGAAGTGCCTCCACTATTCCCGCCATATTGATTTACGGGTACTGGTGGACGTCCAGAACACCCATAAACAAGCAGAAAACTAAGGAATATGATGCATAGATTTTTCATTTCTTATTAGGTTCTATCATTGTTGCAACACTCTCCGCCTTTACATAGCCCGGCTTCGGTAATATGTGTATTAAGAATCGTTGGTTTAAATACTCCTTTGAAGGATCTTCTCTCATTAGTCCGGTCCCACTTTGAACACCGTCACCGCTTCCTCCAATCAACACTTCGCAGTTTAGGGCGTCAAACTTTATGTCTTTATCTTCCCAGTATTTTTTGAGGCTATATGCGCGGCGGTAACTCAACTCGTAGTTATGGTCTGTACCTCCAGTTCTTGAAGCTTGCCCCTCAATAATCAGGATATACTGGACTCCCGGAAACTTCTTGGTGGTTTCATCAACAAATGCCTTCAAGGACCTTCCAGCACTCTCTAATTCATATCTAGTCGCTTTGGGCAAACCATTAATGTCGTACTGTTCAACGGCAAAATTCACGGGAATGACCAATTTGCTCTTCTTATAAAGATCTATGTACTCGAAATATGTTGAATCTAGATCTTGAATTACATCATTAATCCTTTGTAATTGCTGTTTTTGGTCCTCGCTCTGATAATACATATCTCGCCATTCTTTTCCTTTTTTGCTCAACAAAATTGAGGATGCGACAAAAAGTGTGAGCATAATGAAAAACAAACTGGTCATAAGATCTGCATAACTCGCCCAGAATAAGGATTTTTTCTGCTTTGTCATCTGTTAGTTGGTCTTATTCTCAGTTGTTATTGCGCCTTGAACTTTCTCCGAGTTATTTGCTCCCATAGGCATCAAAAGTGAATCCTCTACTGATTGAGTTTTAAAAACCGGAAGTGGGGAGGCTTCAATGGCTGTATTATTATTTGAAGAGGTACTAGCAAAAAATGATGCGGTGCTAATACCTACGCTCAAAAGCAAAAGCCACGCTATAGCGCCAAAGGCTATCTTGTAAAAAACGGGAATCTCCAACTTTGGCTGGACAAAGACTGTTGATTCGGACGATCCTCTACCATCACGGTTTCTACTGCTCATAATATTAATTAATTCATCAAGTTTGCCCGTTTGTTCGCGCGATGCAGATAATAGACTATTCATCGCTGTCTTCGTATCAGCAAGATCACGAATACGGTCAACTATCTGGGAAATTTCATCTGATTTAGCAGAAAGATTATCCTTTTGGCTTCGCAGGTATTCAACAAAGGCTTCGCGTTCCTCACGTAGTGCCTGAGCGAACTCTTCTCTCTGAGCATCAAGTGAGGTCTTGAATTCCTGCTGTTGAGCAGTTAATACCTGAGATACCTTGTCAAATTCTGCCGCCGAGTTATTACGCAATTCATCGACACCGGATCTTGTACTGTCAGTAAGGGCATTAAATGTATTCTTAAGCGTGTTATCGACATTGGCAACAACTTCATTGATATATTTTTCTCTTTCAGAAACCTGATTGATCTCTTTCTCAAAGAAGGCCCCCATTCTTTCAATAGCTGCCGTTCTGTTTAAATGCTCATTAATATTTGAGTTCAAAGAATTAACTGCAGTAAGATAATCCGATACACTATGAATGTACTGATTGAAGTGGGACAACTCTCCTGTGCAATCTTTGAGTTCGTGGAGGACCATGACATTTGCCTGTGCGACACGACGAATATCAATATCTTGAAGTAGATTAATCAATTCAATCTGCTCCGAGGAAGTCTCCTTGATCTGTCCCAGGGCCCTATTAAGTCCAGTGATGTTGCTCTGGAAGGTTGTGTTAAACTTGGTGAGATTTTGCTGAAGGAGATATAAAGCGTTAACTGTATTGCCGGAAAGAGTCGGAAGCAGTTCCGTTTGGAGCCAAGAATAAAACTTATTTTTGGCGGATTCTACCTTGGAGAATGCATCTTTAGATTTCCATGAGATTCTGGTTGTACAGTAAACGCCTATAAGACTAGCACTCATGGCGATTGCTACACATGTCATTAACTCAGTGACACTCTTGGTGATACCATCTCCAGAAAAACCATTTGTCGCTGCAATATAAATAACGCCAACAATGATACCCACCATCGTCCCCATGAGGCCCAAGTAAAGGGGTATAGGTTGCTGGGTAGTTATGCCTTCCTCATCCGCATCGCAATACCGCTCTACAACATCTTTCATGATGTGAAAATCACTCGCCGCACCTTTGTTCTTTTGAAGATACATATTAAGCGAATGCTCAACTTCCGATAAGGTTGGGCTCGCTTCTTCTATGTGTACTTGGGACACAGTGACCACTACTTCGGGTTCAGCATCCTCATCGAAAGGAAGCGGTAAATCATCTTCCTCTTCATTCCCTATTTCCCCTTTTTCTTCTCTGATAGCCAACTCTTTAAGAGAGTATGACGAGACGGACTTCGGAAAAATATTCCGATATCGTTTAATCTTATTTACCGTATCACCATAGCTATAGAGTTGGAAACAAATGATGATAAAAATTATGAGAATAACTATAGCGTAATGCATATTAACTCAGTTCTAAAATAATTGGTTCGGTTACCTTCCAGGAATCACAGGATAGTTTCTCTGCTTTTCCAGCCTTAATGTTGATTGCTGACAGTTCCTCAGGATTGCTGCGCTTCCTATCCACAACGCAGACTGGCTCCAGCAAATCATTACTGGATTTCAGGATACGGCGTTTAACTTCCTCCCTATCTGCACATATCGTAATCTCAGCTGTAGAGGACTCTTGAGAATTCAGCAGTAATTTATAGATTGACTTTCCCTGCATATATGCAGAAGTAACCCCAGTGAGAGTGCTATTAGGCGAATCTTTCGCGAATAATTCAATTTTGGATTGGGGGACAATTGACTGCGGTTGATCTGTGGGCTTGACATTAGTTGGTGATTTTCCCAATGGTTGTGTCCCCTGGACCGCCTTGCCTGGTCTGTCGCAATTGGGACACAACCCAACGAGATACTGTTTAAACGTGGGGCTATCAACATACTTTCTAACTTCGGTCTCTATATCAGCTTTGCTAATACTACTCCGAACCTGAGGCCTAGAATCATTGCCCATCTGATTCCGGACCGTTTCTTCAATTATGCGTCCTATTCTGCGAGAACCTCCAACGATTTCAATGACCGAGTCTCTACTTGTCCGCCTTAAAAGTATGATAACGAAGACAACGGCTAACAAAATCACTCCTATAGCAATGAGCAACACTATCGCAGCAAATTTATTTGCCTTCCCCAACTCACTCTCGAAAGCTTTTAGCTTCGTTTCAACTGATTTGCTGACACTTGTCTCTACGGCAGACTGAATCTCTTTCTTTGCTTCATTAATTGCCCCTGAAATATCTTCACCGGCACTCTCAACAGCTTTTGCGGTTGCAGTAGAAATAGCCTCCTTTGCTATAGCTATAGAAGCAGTTCTTTCATCTTGAATTGACTTCAGGGCCGCGTTTTTGGCGGCTTCAATCTTTTTCTCCTTTTCAGCATAATCTTTTGCTTTGAACCTATCACATGAAGATAGAACGCAAAATGCGACAATAAAAAAAATTATAGTCCTCTTCATAAAAATTACAATGTATAGATTTCTCTGACTATTGCGTTGATAATACCGACGAGAGGATAGAAGAACATCGTCTCCTCAATTGTGTCGTCCGCCCCGTCAGCAAGTAGCATCTGCTTTTTGACAGAAATGCCGTTTTCAAGATAAGTTTTAACATCACGATGGCATAAGGATTTAACAGCTTCAAAGATTGAACGATCAACATCAAACTCCTGGAAGAATGAGAAGTCATCGTCAAGATTAAACGCGAAATCAATGAATTCGTTGGTGGTTTTCACTACGCCATCAATGACCTTTACATCGATATCCTCATAGGAAATCTTATTCTCCGCAAACGTGCTTGAATCACATCCCAAAAGAATGGTCTTCATCTCCTTTATCTGGGAGTAGTCCTGTGAACGGAACGGCTCAAGTATAACACCGCCCTTACAGGTAGATTCCTTCGAGTTGCTGGGACGAATGATTGTCAAACCGTCAGTTGAGTAGGCTTCACCATAAATCTTCTCGAAGATAAGTTTGGTGAAACACTCGAGGGTGGAGTCATTCGTGCTCAAAATGCTCAAAAGTTTCGAACCATTTCCGCTGAATGTAATATGGCGAGGCATTGGATAGTTTTTGGCCTTCATGATATTGGCTATGTGGTAAATGA
>CAKQFF010000069.1 GCA_934230685.1 uncultured Prevotella sp.
TTACCTATAAAGGTACAAAATATTTATGAGACTACCAACTTTTTATGAACAAAATCTTATCCCGAACTGGGGTACTTATATGATAAACGAGGTATTTGACGGAGTGGCCAAATATTCTTTTGACACATATATATACAAAGACGAGGGGTAGGTTTTTCTTTCCTGCCCCTCGTCCTGTGTGTTATCCTGATATCTTATTACTAACTCACTAAACCTATTGTTATCCTAACCTAAAACAACAAACTTAAAACTTACTAATTACTCTACTAAATAAACAAACCTATTACTAACTAATCTACTAAAACAACAAACCTATAACTAATCTACTATAACAATTATCAATAGTCATACTTTCTACGCTTTGAAAGCCACTTATGTATTTATCCTTATTAATCAGCAACCTCTTTGTTTCTGATTACGATGCAAAGGTACAAACAATCATATAAACCAAAGGGTACTTATCGTTCAACTAATATCAAATACGTTTCATGAAACAAATTTGCTTATTTTTTGACCGAAAATGTAACGATAAATGCACATTTTCGCGACTTTTCCATAATACACAGCCAAATAAAGTCGAAAAAAGGCCGTAATTTCAAATCCATAAGCTTTGATTATTCAATTATTATTAGTAACTTTCGCAATAAAAACACGAAGACCACGTGTAAAAAAGACGACAAAACAAAAATAAAACAAAATGTTAGACCTAAAAACACTACAATATACATGCATGATTGTGATGCTCATGCTTGCGTTCTTCACATTTATGTCACGCTATTATGTCACATGCCGCAACCGCCAGTTCGAGCAATCACGCTGGATGATTGTTGTGGCATTGATACTGCTCGGCATTCACTATCTTCTTCAGATGGTGTTTGGTTGGCGTGAGAAGGGGGATGATGTAGGCGTATTGTTCAATCTGCTCTTTTATTCACCAGCTGCAATACTTCTTTCCTGCTCGCAACTCAACATACAGTTGGCCGAACAAAAGCGGTGGAAATATATGAAGGCGGGAGTGATAAGCTACATACTCATAGCAGCGACAATAGGTATAAGCGTGGCAGCTTATGGCAGTATGCATATTGGAAATATGCTATACGCAGTCGATGCACTCCATTTCGCAGTACTTCTCTATTACATTTGGATGCCTTTGAAGGAGGTGCGCAAGGTGCAGCAAAAACTCGACAGTGAGCTTGGAAACCCTGCCGACACCTACCTGCGCACTATGCGCACCGGCCTCCTTGTGTTGTGTGTGTTTGTTGTCCTCTCACCATTATTCATCCTCTCGCAACCATTGCTCTTTGTCTTCGGCCCCTTTGCGTTGGTTGCCCTTTCGGCGTTTATTGTCTGCTTCACGTCGTTAGGCTTCAGTTTGTCAGAGGGCGTGACCGAGATTGTATCAGAATCCGACGACGATTCTTTCAACGACAAGACAATACCCGAGCTAACCCCAGAGCTGATGAACAAGATAGAGAACATTGTACAAAAGTGGCGCTTAGAGAATGGATACAGAGACAGCAACCTGACACTTACCTCATTCACACGCCGCATAAGGATAAGTCGCTCCGACTTCACCGCCTATCTTTTTGCCAACCGATACAAGAGTTTCCGCACATGGCTATCGTCAATACGTGTGAAGGAGGCACAACTCCTTATGAAGGAGCATCCTGAATACAGCAACGAGGTGGTGTCGATGGAATGTGGATTCTCGTCACGTGTGTATTTTCAGCGAGTTTTCAAGGAAAGAACCGGAAAAACTCCAACAGAATGGAAAGGCACAGAAACGGATTCAGCCAAATAAACGGCATTTCCTTCAACACACGCCCCTATTCCATTACATTATTCGTTCATTACGTTTAGAATTTGTTTCATGTAACATATTTTGTCACAGATGAACGGAATTTTAACTTCCGTATGAGGTTTGGTTTCTAATTTTGCATCGTCGAAACAACCAAACGACCAACACCAGTGAAATGGGAACGTTTGCACACCATTCATATATATAGGTCGTAAAGCTTGGACATCGACAACTTTAAACTGAAAAAATTAGAAACTTAAACCTCATACATTATGTATTCCAACAACTACACAAAGATTTCGGTTTTGGCTTTAGCCTCGATGATGGCAGCCGTAACCTACGCACAGAATGACAAATCGTCGAAATCATCCAATTCAAAGGAAGAGGGCGACCGCAACGTAATGCTGAATGCAGCAAGTGCAAATGGTCCACGCGAGATTCAGATAGGTTTGCCTTCTGCTGACGTAAATGTATTGGAGAATGGTCTGCCAGTGACCTATGCCACCAATCCTCATCCGGTGAATGCCACTTGGCGTTCGGACGCAAGCCTCTCGCATGTGGGATTGTTGAAGATATCTGAGACAGCGATTACCACTGGCAATATTGGTTATGCCGTCAATTCGCAGACACAACTTGGCACTGAGGGTTTCCAGGGAACCCTTAACTACAAGACCAACCACTTCGGTTTGCAGGAGATTTCGCTCAACATGAACGGACAGATGGCCAAGGACCTCTTCTATAGTGTGAGCACATATCAGGACTTCGACCCGGGCACATTCAAGCTCCGCTCATCACAGTATCAGGACCGCACACAGATCTACAAAGCCGCACTCACCAAGCGTTATGCTGAGGGTAGAGGCGAACTCACGGCTATGTACAAGTACAGCAACTCGCATCCCGTATACAACTACGCCACTCAGTCGGCTCCGTTCATCTATGTGGGCGACGGTTCAGTAAAGGAGTTTGGCAAGTTCAAGCTCGGCACAACATCCTATCTTCCCGTCGACGCCAACATCACCTATCGTGAGATGCGCACCGGAGAGCTGAAGGAGACATCGCTCTACGACTACGACGAGAACCGCTCTTCAGAGGTTTCATTGCTCAACAACCTCCGCTTCGGCAACGGCTACAACTGGAAGACATCAGTACGCTTCGACCATGCACGCGGCGCATTTGTCTATCAGACACCAATGTCGCTCATCGACCTTAACGCCGAAGGCGCAGCCTCAACATATAAATATATGCAGAGCGACGCTATGGGAGCAGCACAGAAATACAACGGCCGCTATGTTCAGACCCGTATGTCGTGCCTCAACGCAGGAACCATCAACGAATTGCTCCTCACATCAGAACTCTCAAAAAGCTTCAAATCTTCAACACTCCGAGTTGGTGTGAACGAATGGTACTACCACATCGACTACCGCTCAAACACAACAATGTACGACCAAAGCGTGCCTGAGGATGGCTCGTATGCCGTACGCCTTTGGGATGCCAACAAGCGTGAGAGCGTGTTCTACGACTTCAACAAGAACGCTTCTGAGTACTACAAGGGACACGAGAACAAGCTCGCCCTCTACTTCACCCACGACTGGGACATCACCTCTAAACTCAACGCCTACTATGGCGCACGCTTGGAATGGCAGCGTCTGAAGGGTGTGAACGCAGCCGTTAAGAATGCAAACGGTGAGTTTGTGGGCCGCTTTGCCGACTATTACATGGGCACAACCGCTCCTGATGGCACAAAGATTGCTCCCACTCCTATGGCATACAACTGGCTGAACTACGATTTCACAGCCGCCCTGACCTATAAGTTGACCAACAACTTCGGCTTCACCGGCGACTTCACATACATCGTGCAGCACCCGAACATCTCGACATTCGCTCCTGCCACATCGCCAAACACCGACAAGATAAGCGTGCCTTTAGGACGTGCGGGTATCTACTACAACAACAAGTGGTTGAGCCTCACATCGCTCTTCTCATACATCTCGAAGACCAACAACAACTCCACACTTAACCTCCAGCACGATGGCGAAATCAAGGCAGCTCCGCTGACCTACGACATCCAGACATGGGGATGGACCACCGACGTTGTGGCTCGCCCGTTCAAGGGATTCGATTTCCACTTCCTCTTCACATACCAGAAGCCTACCTACAAGAAGTATGAGACAAGCGTGAAGTTCAGCAGCGGCTACGAGGGCAAGATCAACGCTACCGGCAACATCGTGGCTGAGGTGCCTGAGGTGCTCATCGAGCTTGACCCAAGCTACATGATTACTCCTGCCTTGAAGATTTGGACTTCATTCCGCTACTTCTCAAAGACCTACGCCAACATCAACGAGGCTTACTACTTCAACGGCCACTGGGAGACATTCGGTGGATTGAACTGGCAGGCTAACAAACGCCTCTCACTCGGATGCACAGTTGTAAACTTCCTCAACCAGACTGGTGCCAAGGGTAGCATCGCAGGTGCAGAGCTTATCACCAAGGACGAGGCAAAGGGCATCAACAACCAGCTTATGACTGGCTCTTATCTGCGTCCGTTCACAGTGGAGTTCACAGCAAGCTTGAAGTTCTAAAAGAAAATAAGTAAAAAACCAAACTTTAAACAAATAGTCCCACTCCCAATAGCATTAACCTGCTTCGCAATACTTCCAAATGCTTTTAAACAAAGCATACCACTCCCCTCCCTACGGGGGAGGGGCCGGGGGTGGGGCTTTTTTAATAACAAAAAAACAATGAATACAAAACTTTTCCTTTCAGCAATGGCTCTCGCAGCCACATCTGCCACAGCCCAAACAATGCAGACCACACAGCGTGGCGACACAACCATCATCACAGTAAGCAACCCTACAAAGTATCTCATTCTCCCTATTGAGGAGAACCGCCCCGAGGCTCAGGTAATCCTCGACAACGGCAAGGCTACAGACACATGGATGGACGTGCGTCTGGCTCAGTCGAAGGTCGACTACAATGTGCCTTTCGCTCTCAGCCAGGGCAAGAAGGCTGTTGTGAAGATTGTAGGCTTATCGAAGGACGCCGTAGCTCTCAAGAACATGAAGCTCTCAAACACCTTCGACACCACCAACACCGACTACTATCGTCCCGTTTATCATCACACTCCGCTCTATGGATGGATGAACGATGCCAACGGACTCACATACAAGGACGGCGAGTATCACCTCTACTTCCAGTATAACCCCTACGGATCGAAGTGGGGCAACATGCACTGGGGACACTCCGTAAGCCGCGACCTCGTGCATTGGGAGCATCTCGACCCTGCTATTGCTCGCGACCCAATGGGCCATATCTTCTCAGGCAGCACAGTGGTAGACACACGCAACTCGGCTGGATTCGGCAAGAACGCCATCATCGCCTACTACACCTCACACAGCATGCACGACGGCAAGCAGGTGCAGGTGCAATGTATGGCCTACAGCAAGGACAACGGACGCACATTCATAAAGTATAAGAACAATCCGGTAGTGACTCCGTTTGACGGACTTGAGAACTTCCGCGACCCGAAGATCTTCTGGTATGAGCCTACAAAGTCGTGGTACATGATTGTTTCTGCCGACAAGAACATGCGTTTCTATCAGTCGAAGAACCTCAAGCAGTGGAAATACGTGAGCCAGTGGGGCGAGGGCTTCGGCGCACAGCCCAACCAGTTTGAGTGTCCCGACTTCTTCCCTCTGCCCGTCGACGGAGACAAGAACAACCAGAAATACGTGATGATCGTGAACATCAACCCTGGTTTCACATTCGGAGGCTCTGCCACACAGTACTTCGTGGGCGAGTTCGACGGCAAGGAGTTCAAGTGCGACTCTAAGCCTTCTACCGTTAAGTGGCTCGACTGGGGCAAGGACCACTACGCCACAGTAACATTCTCTAATCTTGGTGAGCGCATCGTTGCCGTGCCTTGGATGAGCAACTGGCAGTATGCCAACGTCACTCCTATTCAGCAGAACCGTGGCGCAAACGCCCTGCCACGCGAGTTGAAGCTCTTCTCCAACAATGGTGAGGTCTACATGTCGGCAAATGTTGTCGACGAGGCCCGCAAACTCCGCAAGGATACCAAGCAGCTTGGCAACGTGAGCGTAGACAACGCCAACCCATACATCCAGCGCAACCTCTTCGCCAACAACGACGGAGCCTTCGAGCTTGAGGCTGACGTAACTCCAGGCAACTCGGATGTTGTGGGCATCTCGCTCTACAACGACAAGGAGGAGCGCACACTCATCTATCTCGATCTCAAGAAGAAGCGCATCGTGATGGACCGCTCAGAAAGCGGACTCACCGACTTTGGCAAACTTGCCGAGCGTCACGACATTGAGAAGCGTGCCGAGGCTGCCGGCGAGATGAAGGGCAAGCTGTCGCAAGACCTCGTAGTAAACTACAAGAACGACTTCGCACTTGGCACATGGGCACCGCTCTCACTCGCCTCTGAGTCGGCCAAGACCTATCACTTGGACGTATTCGTCGACAAGTGCTCTATCGAGCTCTTCGTCAATGGCGGTCGCATTGCCATGACCAACCTCGTATTCCCAACCACACCTTATAATAATATTAAGGTGTATGCCGAGGGTGACAAGGCTGAGGTGAGCAACCTCAAGCTCTACAAGCTTGGATTGTAAAAAAGAACAAGAAACAAACCGAATTTTGGAGGTTGAGCAAGAAATTGCTCGACCTCTTTTTTTGTTCTTCCGAAATAAGGGAAGTATATATAAAAAAACAACCACGCTGCATCTACTGCGGCGTGGCTATCAATTAATAGTAAAGTGATGACTATAAGTTTTTATTCTTTGAGAAGGTATTATTAGGTGATTGTTTAAAGGTATTACCGCTCTCAAATCCTTTTGATCATTCAAGCGAAGTTGTGTCAATATGGTCTCAGTAGGTCGTTATGATGATATGTGATAACTTTAACGGCTGCAAAGATAGTTCTATTTTATTTCATATCAAAATTTTTACAAAGAAATCTTTTCTAAAACCCTATATTTTAACACTTTAGAGACAAAATGACATAAAAAAAGGGAGTACAGACCAAAATCCGACCCCCTTTATGATATTTTTTTGATAGAAATCAATATTAAACTTACACTTTTTGACGTGCATCAATACCGCAAATTCATTCAATGACGATTGTTTAATTTTTGCATTTCCACCTCTTTCACCTTCTTGAACAACTGCGATGCAAACACAAGATCATTGAGCTTGTCGTTGGTAGCCCCCATCACATCGTTCTTTGTGCCCTGCCATTCCTTATGGCCCTTGTAGATGAAGATGATGTTGTCGCCAATGCCCATCACCGAGTTCATGTCGTGGGTGTTGATGATGGTGGTGATGCCGAAGTCCTTGGTGATTGACGAGAGCAGTTCGTCGATAACGAGCGACGTGTGAGGGTCGAGACCCGAGTTAGGCTCATCGCAGAACAGATACTTGGGATTGAGCACAATGGCGCGGGCTATGGCCACACGCTTCTGCATACCGCCCGATATCTCGCCCGGAAACTTGTGCTGGGCATCGATAAGATTCACACGGTCGAGGCATTCCTGGGCACGGTGCACACGGTCGCGATAGTTCATGCTCGAGAACATGTCGAGCGGAAACATCACGTTCTCAAGCACCGACAGCGAGTCGAAAAGAGCAGCCGACTGGAAAATCATGCCCATCTCACGTCGCATCTGCACCTTCTCCTTCTTGCCCATAGCCACAAAGTTGCGTCCGTCGTAGAGCACCTCGCCACTTGTAGGCGTGAGCAATCCCACAAGATTCTTCATGAGCACCGTCTTGCCCGAACCGCTCTGTCCGATGATAAGGTTGGTCTTGCCGTCCTCAAACACGGCATTGATGTCCTTGAGCACTTCCTTGTCGCCGAACGACTTGCAAAGATGTTTTATTTCAATCATAGCGATTAATTCTTTTTTTTTAACTGAGTAATTGGGTGAGGAACACGTCGGAGAACAATATCAGCACGCTCGACGACACCACAGCATCTGTACTCGCCTTGCCCACCTCGACAGAGCCACCCTCGACAGAGTAGCCGAAATAGCTCGACACGCTCGATATGATGAAGGCAAACACAAGGCTCTTGATGATACTCATCCACATAAACCAGGAGTTGAAGGAGTGCTGCAGGCCAAGTGTAAGGTCTTCGGGCGAGAGGATGTGTCCGATGTAAGCCGTGCCGTAGGCTCCAAGAATACCCGTGGCCGAGGAGAAGATCACGAGGAACGGCATCAAGGTGACGAGTCCCAGTATCTTCGGCAATATCAGATAGTTGGCAGAGTTAACGCCCATGATGTCGAGAGCGTCAATCTGCTGGGTCACACGCATTGTGCCAAGCTCCGAGGCGATATTTGAGCCAACCTTTCCCGCAAGAATCAAGCACATGATGCTCGAAGAAAACTCCAGCAGCAAGATCTCGCGAGTGGTGTAGCCCGACACCCAGCGCGGCATCCACGGGCTTTGGATGTTGAGCTTCATCTGGATGCAGATAACGGCTCCGATGAAGAACGAGATAAGCAGCACAATGCCAATGGAGTCGACACCAAGAGCCGACATCTCCTTGATATACTGCTTCATAAACATTCGCATACGCTCTGGGCGCGAGAAGGAGCGGCCCATCAATATCAGGTATCGCCCCAACGTGTTTAAGTATTTCAATATCAACATAATCTTGTTGTGATTTAATTTGTTTTTGCAAAAGTAACAATAAAAAGGTAAAAACTAAGCATTAGGTTTGAGTTTTTTATTTTTTTGATAAACTTGATGCCGACAAGAGTAGTACAAACTTCTGGAGAATGTCAAAATGTCATTAGTCATTAAGTCATTAAGAAATTGGGAATGTGTCTTTGCTCTATAGTATAATAAAAATATAATCATATTTTTATTATACTATAAGGAATGACTGCAACTTCAAATTCTTAATGACTTAATGACTAATGACATTTTGACCACATTGTTTAGGTGCTTGAGTCTTTACTTTTTCGTGATTAGCGTAATGGTGTGGGAAAGCAAAATTTTTACTCTCTCGGCAGAGAAAAATTATTTCCTCGGCAGGGAGTAAAAAAGCAAGCAATGAGAGGTGTGTACTGTGTGGGTACATACATTCATCAGAATTTAACATTAATTTTAGAGCCATGAATAATAACTTAAAATAAATAGCGTAACTTTGCAGAATAATAAAAAAGAATGGAAATGAACGAAAATGAAATAGACGACAAGCCCCACCGCATGGTGCTTCGCACAGAAGGACTGGTGAAACGCTATGGCAAGCGCACGGTGGTGAACGACGTGTCGATAAACGTGAAGCAGGGAGAGATTGTAGGTTTGCTCGGCCCTAACGGAGCCGGAAAGACCACATCCTTCTATATGACCACGGGCCTTATCGTGCCCAACGCCGGACATATCTACCTCGACCAGCAGGACATCACCGACTATCCCGTGTATAAGCGAGCACGTGCCGGCATCGGCTATCTGCCACAGGAGGCGAGCGTG
>CAKQFF010000070.1 GCA_934230685.1 uncultured Prevotella sp.
CTCTGCCTTAATTTTGATGGGTAACTATCAATTTGTTACTTTTTGAAATGTTAAAGGATTTTTGTGGACAGTAGTGTCTTCGGATATATATTCCCTACAACTATCGACGGTACAGTTGAGCGTTATGTAGAGGGAAGTAATGGAGAAGTGTATATCCAGAATGCCATTGGCACAATACCATCGGGCTCTTGGATTAAGGGCTATAAAGCAGAGGGCGACACCATTAAGTTCAACTTCCCTCAGAAATACTATGTTCAGGATGCTACTGATGACGATGGCAATCCTACAGGCGAGAAGGAATATTTCTACGCTTTCCGTGCTGTCTTGAATCAGGAAGGCAACTCTATAGTCCCAGATTCTACCTCGCAGACTATGAGCTACGTGCTCCGCAACGACTCGCTCATCCGTGTAGACAATCTTGACAATGATGTTTACCTTGCACTCTGTGCTGACGATGGTGGTTGGACTGGATATGCCGACTACTATCAGGCATGGTACAAGATGAAGGAGACAGCAAGTGTTCCTCCAGCAACAGCTGAGGTATCGAAGTATCAGGTTGACTACATCAACACTGACGGTCAGGAAGACGCTCGCATAATCAACCTGGCAATTGACGGCAACGATTTGTATCTTGGCAATCTTTCGGACAATGCTCCTGAAAACTGGGCTAAGGGTAAGATTGACGGTGACAAGGCTGTCTTCGAAGGTAAGATTTATATGGGTGTAGACACTGTGAACCAAATGCATACTTTCTTCGCTGCATTGGGTAGTAAGAAGATTTGGGACGAAATGTATGGACAGGAAGTTGACAGCTTCTACTTCGAGAAGTCTATATCGTTTGATTATGACGCTGCTGCCAAGACATTGAAGTCTGACGGTATGTTTGATGTAAACAACGGTTTGAATTCTGTATACTCAGTAGTGTCTTATGAGGCTCCGCAGATGAAGTCGTGGGTAGAGATTCCAGCAAGTCCTAAGGATCCTGAGTTGCTGCAGTTCGTGTCATTTGATGAGGCCCGTGGCTATGGTGCTCTCCAGTTCTGGTTTGAGAAGAATTCGGTTGACGGCAACTTGCTTGATCCCAATAAGCTATACTACAATGTATACTTCGATGGCGATTTGTTCACAGCTTATCCCGATGAGTATCAGAATATTTCTGAGGAGATTACTGATATCCCGTATTACTTCTCTGACAATTCATTTGACTTTATTGCAAGTGGCGACATGCACACATTGTACTACTACATGACTGGATTCACAAAGCTTGGCATTCAGACATTCTATAAGGATGGTGACAAGGTGTACAAGTCAAACCTCGTAGAGTATGCTATTGACGAGGAAGGCAACTTCACTCCTATCGAGACAGCTATTAAGGGTGCAACAGCCGAGAGCAACACAGTCAAGAGCGTAAGCTTCAGCGACCTCAGCGGTCGTCGCGTAAGCAACCTTGCAAGTGGTGTATATCTCAAGACCATGAAGATGGCCGACGGTACACAGAAGACTGTGAAGGTTGTAAAGAAGTAATTAAGACTTATAAAAACAGAGAAAAGAGTCTTTTAACATAAATGGAAAATGGCATTCACCCTATATATTATATTATGTGTATAGTGGGGGTGCCATTTTCTGTAACAATAAAAACACGAAGGTTATGAAGAATAACAAATGTATACTCAATTCCATGCTGCTTGTGGCGGCTTTGTCAGGATTCTGTGATTCCGCTTATGCTGACAACGGCAAGATTGTATTCAGTGGCAATATGGGTTCGTCGTCGTTGGTGGCTTATGGCACACAGAAGAAGGAGAACTATGATGTGGCTGTGATGCTTGCCGACAAGAGTCTCAAGGGCAAGAAGATTTCGGCTATACGCGCTCCATTCCAGAGCAGCGACAAAATAAGCAATGTGAAGGTGTGGATTAGCAAAAAGCTCACGGTTGAGAGCAAGAAGAATGTGCCCGATGTGATGAGTCTCGACGCTACGTTCGACGGCAATACAGCATCAGCCACTCTTGCTACTCCTTACACTATCGACAGCGACACTCTGTATGTGGGCTATTCGTTCAACGTGGATGCGGTAAGCTCTACCACCAAATATCCAGTGGTTTTGGTTGAGGATAAGAGTGAGGCAGGATTCTTCCTCCATACATCGCGCACTTACATGAAATGGAAGGATAAGTCGAATATTGGTTCTTCGGCTCTTGAAGTTGACATTTCTGGCGTTGAGGCCAATGCTGCCAATATCTCTGAGATTGGAACTGTGTATGGACAGGTGAACACAACCACCGATCTTACTCTTAGTATTAAGAACCATGGCTATAATGGCGTTAAGTCGTTCAGCTACAGCTATACGGCGGGCGACGTGAATGGTTCGGGCCAGGTGGAGCTTGACAAGCCGCTGCCAGCTATCTTCAACGCTTCGACTGACGTGACCATCAAGCTTGACGAGATTGCAGCAAAGGGTACTTATCCGCTTAAGCTTACCATTGACAAGGTGAATGGCGAGGCTAACAGCGAGGCTATTGCTAATGAGGGCAAGTTTGTAGTGTTCAACGTTATGCCTAAGCACAATCCGGTAATGGAGGAATATACTGGTACATGGTGCGGATGGTGTCCGCGTGGATACGTTGCCTTGAAACTTATGAACAAGTATCATTCCGATTTTATCGGACTTTCTTATCATAATGGTGATGCAATGGAGGTGATGCCTTCTACTAACTTCCCGTCAAGTGTGTCTGGATTCCCAACAGCTGATATGGACCGTGCTTTTGGTGCAAGTGTTGACCCATATTACGGAGCTTCAAACTCTGGTTTCGGCATTGAGGATATTTGGAAGGCACAGGCTAAGAAGCTTGCTCCTGCAGCAGCTGCTGTTGAGGCAAGTTATAAGGATGGCGAGAAAAAGATTGCCGCTAAGGCAACATTCGTATTCCTTGAGGATTTGACAGATGCTGATAAGTATAAGGTGGAGTTTGTGCTCGTTGCCGACGACCTTCACGGAACAGGTTCTGCATGGGAGCAGCACAACTATTATACAGAAGCCAACGCAGGATCAATGCCTTCGCCAGAGGCTGACCCGTTCTTTGCAGGAAATTCTGTTATCCCAGGTCTTCATTTCGATGATGTTGTAGTAGCAACAACTCGTCTTGCAGGTGGACTCGTATCGCTGCCAGCAACAGTTAAGGCCGATGAGCCAGTAGAGGTGGAAGGTGAGTTTGAGACGGCTAAGGTTGTCAGCACCTCTGGAGAGTCACTCATCCAGGACACTTCAAAGATGCGTGTAGTAGCTTTGCTGCTCAATGCCGACGGTACTATAGCAAATGCTGCCAAGGCAAATGTTGAGGGTTATACCACTGGTATCTCTACCATCAACAACAATGCTGGCACAACAGATGTTCCGGTTGCATTGTATGATGTTCAGGGTCAGCGTCTCGGCTCTATGCAGAAGGGTGTGAACATTGTGAAGTATGCTTCAGGCAAGACTGTTAAGGTTGTGAAGAAGTAAGAATAAGTTTCGATAAGTTATAATGCAATTAGGGGGTGCGGCTTAAAACCGTACCCCCTAATTATATTCTGTTTGTTCTGTTGTTCTTATTTGTTCAGTCCCTCGATAAACTGCTTCATCTCAGCCTCGTGCTCCTTAGCCTTGAGGAAGAGGTGCCACTGGTTCTTGGCACGCACAAGGTTGTGCTCAGGATACTTGCACTTCCAGTAGTGGTCGCCATTGAGGTAGTCCCAAAGGAAGCGTACAGCCTGCATATATGGGAACAGCTCTGCAGCGTAGGGCAGGAGAGAGATTTCAAGCGGAGTGAGGAATGAAGATGCCGACTCTACATAGCCGCGTGTGAAAGCCTCGAAGATGTCCATACGGAAGTCTATCTTCTCGAACTCAGGAGAGTCCTCTGCGATAGTGTTGGCAGCTGTGCGAAGGAAGTCGCCGTAGTCGCTTACGAAGAGCGAAGGCATAACAGTGTCGAGGTCGATGACGCAAAGCACACGTCCTTCCTTGTCGAACATCATGTTGTTCACCTTAGTGTCGCAGTGGCACACATGCTTCTGGAGCTTGCCATCGCGGAACAAGCGCTCGCCAAGACACATCTCCTCGCTATATTTCTCAAGCTGGTCGATAAAGTCCTGAACACCGGCTACACGTCCTGCGCGGTCTTCCTTGACAGCCTGGCGAAGCTGGTCGCGACGAAGTTCCATATTATGGAAGTCTGGGATTGTCTCACCAAGATGGTCGGTGATGTCAGCCACCTGAGCCTCGAACTTACCAAAGGCCTTACCTGCATGGTAAGAGTATTCAGGGTTGACAGTCTCCACTGTCACAGCATCAGGAATGAACATGGAGATGCGCCAGTACTTGCCCTCCTCGTCCTTGATGTAGGTCTTGCCGTTGTCGGCCTTGATGAATGTAAGCACACGACGGTCGATATCATCGGCGCCCTCCTTTACAAGCTGCTCGCGGATGTGTGTTGTCACTTCCTCGATGTTGTGCTGCAAGAGGTCTACGTCGGTGAATATAGAGTCGTTGATGCGCTGGAGCACATAGTCAGGAGCGTTGTCTTCAACGGTATTCACTTTGTAAGTGTCGTTGATGAGTCCGTTGCCAAGAGGCTTCACCTCTGCCACGGTGCCATTGATTTGAAAATGGCCGATAATTTGTTTGAGATTGTCCATTTTTTTAGTTAGTTATTAAAATAATTTGTCTCTTTTATCGTTTATATATCATACAGTGCGTAAAGGCATGTGACAATACAATATGCAAAAATACGTAAAAACCTCTATTTTACAAAATAAAGACAATCATTTAACAATAAATAATATGAAGAAATTATTTACATTTTTATTTTTAGCGTTAATTTCCGTTGTTAGTGCCAATGCCCAATTGCTGTACCGTGTGTCGGGCAATGGGCTTAAGCAGGCTTCGTATGTGTTTGGAACATTCCATATAGCCAACACTTCTTTCGTTGACAAGGTGGCTGGTGTGCAACAGGCTATTGATGCTACATCGCAGGTGTATGGCGAGATAAAGTGGGACGACATGCTCAATCCAGACACCTTGCGACTGATGCAGAGCAAGATGTTGTTGCCCGAAGGCAAGACTTTGAAGACTGTTCTTACGGCCGACCAGTATAAGCGTCTTGATACTGTTGTGACCGGTCTTATGGGCGTAGGTTTCAGCAATCCTATGGTAGAACAGCAACTGTCGCTTCTTTCGCCTGCCGCCCTTCTCACTCAGCTGACCATGCTGCAATATCTCAAGGCTCACATGGGCGAGTTTGATCCTACAAACACTATCGACCAGTATTTCCAAACTCAGGCTAAGAGCAAGAACAAGTTTGTAGGTGGACTTGAGACAGTCTCCTTTGAGGCTGGCGTGCTCTTCGGAACTCCTCTCGACCGCCAGGTGGTGCAGCTCGACTGCTTCCTTGGCAATCTTGAGTATTATGCACAGCTCACCGAGCGTATGGCTAAAGCCTATTATGCCCAGGACGTGAATGCGCTCGCTGACGTGATGAATGAGAAACTTTCAGCCACATGCGATGCCACTCCCGAGGAAAATGATATCCTGATAAACAACCGCAATAAGGATTGGGCAAAGAAGATGCCTACAATTATGTCCACAGCTCCTACGCTATTCGTTGTTGGTGCAGGTCATTTGCCTGGTGACAAGGGTATCCTGAAACTCTTGCAGAATGCGGGATATACGGTAGAGGCTGTGAAATGATGTTTGTTGAAATATGAATCGTATGAAAAAGCGATTGATATATTCGTTGGTTGCCTTGCTGGTGGTGTTTGCTGCTGCCACAACCTATGGCTCGTTTTATCTTGTTGACTATGCCTTGAAGAGTGCGCCGGAGTCTCATCGCAAGAATTGGGGCAAGGCAATGGATTGGTATCCTGAATTGAAACCTTGGCTCGACAGTATCAAGACGGAAGGAGCATGGAGCGACACGTTTGCCATTATGCCTGATGGCTTGCGTGCGCATGCAGTGTTCATAAAGTCGCGTAAGGCAGAGGGAAGGACGGCAGTTGTGGTACATGGATATACTAACAATTCCATAGACATGCTGCATATAGCTCGTATATATAATAAGGAGATGCACTACAATGTGGTTTTGCCCGACCTTCATGGACACGGCCTATCGCAAGGCGACGACATACAGATGGGATGGTTCGACCGTTTGGATGTATTGAAGTGGATTGACCTTGCGCCCAACATGTTTGCTACAGTAGCCGACTCCATGCGTCTTGTGGTGCATGGCATATCGATGGGTGCTGCCACTACAATGTGTGTAAGTGGCGAACGTACCCCCGATTATGTGAAATGCTTCGTTGAGGATTGTGGTTATACGAGTGCCTGGGACGAGTTTGCCCATGAGTTGCGTGGACGCTTCTCGTTGCCTGAGTTTCCTTTGCTCTACACAGCCTCATGGCTTACACAGGCCAAGTATGGCTGGAGCTTTAAGGAGGCCTCTCCATTGAAACAGGTTGCCAAATGCAAGAAACCAATGCTCTTCATTCATGGCGACAAGGACACATTTGTGCCCACATGGATGGTTTATCCGCTTTATGAGGCAAAACCCCAACCCAAGCAACTGTGGATAGCTCCTGGCAGCGAACATGCCTTTGCCTATCGCGACCATCGTGAGGAGTATATAAAAAAGGTTGAGGCTTTTGTTGGGAAGTATTGTAAATAATTGATGGTGTGTCAAGAGTCGTAATTACGGCTTTTGACACACCATATATTGTTGTCAATTGATTGTGGCAATTTTGTGAATAACTTCTTTATCTCTTAACCAATTCATAAATGATATGTGCCGCACTGTTCGACGGACTGTCATCGCCAATCTTCTCCATTATTCGCTCGTAACCTTCGAGCATACGGTTGCGCTCCATGCTTTCAGGCAGTAGTAGCGACAGTTCATGAGCGATGTTCTCCACAGAGAAAGTGTCTGCCACAAGCTCCTTCACCACCTCGCTGTCGTCAATAAGGTTGACAAGCGAAATGTACTTCACTTTTAGCACATGACGGCGGAGGAAGGCTATCAGCTTAGGCACAGGAGTCTCGTAGCACACCACTTGTGGCACATTGAACAGGGCTGTCTCAAGTGTAGCCGTACCACTTGTTACGACAGCGGCACGGGCATGCGATAGTAGGGCATAGGTGTCGTTGTCGATAAGTGCAACATTCTTTCCACTAATGAATTGCCCGTAATATTCTTTGGTTATGCTCGGTGCTCCTGCAAGCACAAGCTGATAGTCGGGATATCGGCTTGCAGCCTCAATCATAGCGGGCAGGTTGTCTTTGATCTCTTGGCGTCGGCTGCCTGCGAGCAGGGCTATTATAGGTTTGTCGCTTAAGCCGTGGCGTTGGCAGAAGGAAGTCTTAGTCTCGTGGTAGGTACTCTGGAATTGTCTCACCTCCTCGGCAGTAGGATTACCCACATAATGGATAGGGTAGTGGTGCTTCTGCTCGAAGAAAGGCACCTCGAAAGGCAGGATGGAGAACATCTCGTCAACGTCGCGCTTGATGTTCTTTATGCGCCATTCCTTCCAAGCCCATATCTTAGGTGATATATAGTAGTATACGGGAATGTCGGTCTTGGCATGCACGTATTTTGCTATGTCGAGGTTGAAGCCAGGATAGTCGACGAGTATCACCACATCTGGCTGCCACTCCACAATGTCGTGCTTGCACATGGCCATATTGCGGAATATGGTGCGCAAGTGCATCAGCACGGGTATGAATCCCATATAGGCAAGCTCACGATAGTGCTTTACGCGTGTGCCGCCTACAGCCGACATGAGGTCGCCGCCAAAGAAGCGGAACTCAGCATTGTCGTCGGTCTGGCTGAGTGCCCTCATCAGATGCGAAGCGTGCAAGTCGCCAGAGGCTTCGCCAACTATCAAGTAATATTTCATTTTATTAATCTAATGTTATAGTTTCCAGCTCTTCAGCAGCTCATAGTCTGTCACGTCGATGCGTGTGGGTGTTATAGCCACATAGCCATGTGTCAAGGCCCAGTTGTCGGTATCTTCAGCCTCAGGCTCGTCGTTGCGGTAGGAACCGGTCATCCAGAAATAGTCGTAGCCATGAGGATGCTGCATCTTCACACACTCGTTGTACCATGTGCCGTAGGCCATGCGGCACATCTTCACACCCTTGAATTCCTTGAGCTTAGGGAAGTTGACGTTAAGGCATACTCCCTTAGGCAATCCTTCCTTCAATACCTTTGCCACAATTTCCCTAACGTATGGTCGAAGTGGCTCAAAGTCAGCATCGTCGCAATGGTCGCACAATGAGAATCCCACTGAAGGAATATATTTCATGCAACCCTCGAGTGTCACACCCATGGTGCCGCTGTAATGCACATTGACCGAAGCGTTGTCGCCATGGTTGATGCCGCCTATCACCATGTCGGGTTGGCGGTCGGCAAATAGCTCCTGCAGGGCAATCTTCACGCAGTCGACAGGTGTTCCGTTGCACGACCACATCTCCATGCCCTCTTCCTTGCGGCGCAGTTTAAGTCGCAAAGGCATTGTGGCAGAAAAGGCTGTGGCAAATCCCGAGCGTGCCGATTCTGGTGCGCATACTATAATGTCTGCCATGTCGCGCAGCATGGCTATGAGCTGGTTTATTCCCTTGGCATGATAGCCGTCGTCGTTGGAAATAAGTATTAACGGTCTTTTAATATTCATAAATTTGTCTTTATTTCATCTGCAAATGTACGAAAAAAGGTTTAAACGAGCCGTATCTCGCATAAAATATGTAACTTTGCCAAATAATTTTGATGTAAATGGGAAAGATAATAGCACTCGCCAACCAGAAAGGTGGGGTTGGAAAGACAACAACAACGATTAATCTCGCGGCTTCGCTCGCTACTTTCGAGAAGACTGTTCTCGTGGTTGACGCCGATCCGCAGGCCAACGCTTCAAGTGGACTTGGAGTGGATATTCAGGAAATTGACTGCTCGCTCTACGAATGTATAATCGATCACGCCGATGTGCGCGACGCTGTGTATACAACCGATATAAATGGACTTGACATCATTCCCAGCCATATCGACCTTGTGGGCGCAGAGATAGAAATGCTCAACCTCAAGAACCGCGAGCGCATAATCAAGAACATGCTCGACAAGATACGCGACGACTACGACTACAT
>CAKQFF010000071.1 GCA_934230685.1 uncultured Prevotella sp.
TTGCCTGCGGATGCGAAGTCGCAGAGATGGATCTGGCGAGGCTTGCCGTTGCCTTCCAGGTCGGCTCCTGCAATCATCGGGGCCGTGAAGGACATCCACGCGAAATCGTTGTCTTCTGCCGGGGTCAGGGTGACGCTGCCGTCCTTTGAAGCTTGGATTACCACGCACTCATCCACGAAACCGTCATTGAAGCGGGAATCCCTTGCAAGCACTATCGGACCGCGTACAATCGCTTGATGCCCATTAAGTTCCAGCAGATGCGGAGTAAGGTCCAGCGACAGTTCAATGCGGTCGCCTTTCTTCCATTTGCGTTCCACCTTCGCATATTCACCGGCGGAAATATTGTCAAGGCTGAGTTTCAATGTATCCGTGCCGCTGATCAACTTGGCCGTAGTCGTCTTGCTCCATTCA
Source organism: uncultured Prevotella sp. (assembly GCA_934230685.1). Lineage (GTDB taxonomy): Bacteria > Bacteroidota > Bacteroidia > Bacteroidales > Bacteroidaceae > Prevotella. Next base: position 412 of record CAKQFF010000071.1, read on the forward strand.
GGAATCCTCAGTGCCAATGTGAATTCGGCCGGCTTTGCAGGGGAGAGTTCTATGGATATGTTTCCGGAAACCGGATAATTTCCACGGACTTTGATACCCATGGAGTTGCGTTTGTCCAGAGAAATTTCCGCCTCGGAATCTCCATAATGGTTTATCTTGAGGCAATCGCCTTCTGTCAGATATGCGAGAGCAGGAATCATCGCGAAGGCGCGTGGACCATTGGCATTGCAGCAGTTTATATTCATGTGGCACTGCTTCTCTCCTTCCACTCTCCAGCCCTCAAGCGGGGTATATTTGGCAATCTGGCTGCCGTCGCTCTTCATCGAACCGAGAATGGCGTTGTAGAATGTCTTTTCGATTTGGTCCGCGTAGCGGGAATCGCCGCAGAATTTCAGAAGCCTGCTGCAAAGCTGCATCCAGGTGAATCCGACGCAGGTCTCCATAGTGTGGTAGGTCGGAACGGTCTGGAGTGCTTTTCCGCCGTACCAGCACTCGATCGAGCTGCCTGAACCGGCGACGTTTATTTCCTCCTCGATTATGTGTGAAACGCTCTTGCGGACGGCCTCGTAATAAGTTTCGTTTCCGGTCACTTTATAATATTCGAGCAGTCCTTCATAGCAGGACATCATTTCGTATGCCTTGGCTCCGTTCTCGTATGAGAACCATTTTGTCTCAGGATGCGGAAAACGCAGAGCCACAGGAAGATCGGAACGGCTCACCAGTCTCGGACCATCCGGACTTTCCCACTGCGAGACAATGTCTGTCGCGAAATCCAGATAGCGCTTTTCTCCGCTTATGTTGTACAGTTTCATGACCGGTTCGAGCACGGAAGAACTTGCCATTCCCCTGTATGAACCGCATTTGACAATCTTGGCATTCTTGGATTTGAGCTGTGAAATGAGGTGGTCTGCGACACCGGATGCCGCAGCAAGGGCGCGGCTGTCTCCGGAGAGTTCATACCATGCGAGCAGTCCCAGCATCGTGTATTTCCGTCCCCAAATGTCCCATTCTTTCAGCTGGGCTTCAGGCGTATAGTTCCCGATGTAGCCGTCAGGGCTCTGGGTCTCGATAATCTGTCCGACAGAAGCGGCGATTTTTTCATAAAGTGCGGCGTTGCCGGTGTAGCGGTATGTCGCGATTGCCCCCAATGTCCATTTTCCCCAGAACTCGCTTTTCCAACGCCAGGTCTCATCCCTGTGACGGAAAGGCTCCACAAGGGCATCGACATCCTCTTCCATAACGCGGTGATTGATGCAGTCATCGATTCTTCCGCCGGCATATCCGTTGATTCTCACTGATTTTACCTTCATTTCCGCAGTTTTTGCGTTGCTGATGTTCCCTCCTGCACAGATCGGGCAAGCAAAAATCGAGAACAGCGTACTCAGGACGAATGTCTTGACGCCAAGATTGTTTTTCATATTCATTGATTGTTTCATGTTTTTTCAGAACGGCTAATTTACGAAAAAAAGCCGAGTATCGGTAGTCTGACACTTTAAAATTCGATGCTATCTGTAATTCCGCACTCTGTCATCGTCAATGACACCGCTCCAGTTCAGACCGAAAGTGTAATCGTAGATATTGCCGTCTGCGTCGCGGTAGCAACGCATGTCACGCGGCGTGTCCTCGGCCTGTTCCTCGACCGTGCGCATATCAGCCGGCATCTGGAACGGCAGGAGTGCCGACGGCTCGACTTTTCCGGACATGAGGTCAAGTATCGTCTGACGCTGGACGTCGAACATCAGGAATATGGCATCCGCATAAGGCTCCACCTCGCCCAGAACCGGCGGATTAAGAACATTTATCGCCAAAATGACAGGCTTTTCGCCCATGAGCTTCTTTGTTTTCACGACAAGATCCATATCTTCCTTATTGACAGTCTTGACGCTTCTGCCCCTGTAGCTGCGGTTTGACGTTTTTTCGTAAGGGTCTCCGCCGGCGATGCTTGTCTTTCGGGCGAATGTCGCGGTATAGTCGCCGTACTGCAGGCTGATGGGACGATAGCCGCTGTCCTTGCCGGAGGCCGCGGCCTCCTTGTCAAAGCCGTACCCGCTGTTCGGAGATTCAATGAACACGAGAGCCGCGTCAGCCTCTTCCGGAGTGGAGACAAGCTCAAAATAACGGCCTGCAAGTTCGGCGCCGAGAGGAGTTATGAATTGCTCGGGGATGTGCTGCTTCCAGAAGTCGATATATGCCGGGACATGGCGTTCCGGAACATAGAGTTTCTGCCGGTTCTGAAGAGGCAGCACTCCTCCGTGATTCTTGAGCATGACGACACTCTTGAGTTGCGCGTCATAACCTTCGGACATATATTCCGGACACCCGACGATTTCAGAAGTTCGGACGGGGTCAAGGTAGGGGTTCTCGAAGAGCCCTGTGCGGAAGATGTTGGTCAGCAGACGACGTGCAGAGGTCCGCATACGTTCCTGCATCCATTTCTCTCCGTGCTCCGCAACACCGATGCGGTAGGCATCCAGCACCGGCCCTCGCTCATTGTTGCCGCCGAACTGGTCAACTCCGGCCATAAGCACGCGGTAGTGTCGCTCAGCGACACTCTTGTCCTCCATTCCCCAGCACTTTCCCTTGCAGGCATAGACACCGACCTCATCGTGCGTGATTATCCAATCGGTACAGATTACGCCGTCGTATCCCTGCTCCTCTCTGAGCATTTCCTGAATGAACTTGTGGCTATAACCGCTGCCGACGCCATCAGGCTCAATTCCATAGCATATCGAGTAGTCCGGCATGAGCGCGGCAGACATCTTGGTCTTGCCGTCAAGCTTGAACGCGCCTTCCGTGAAAGGAATCGTATGAAGTTCAAAATTTCCGTTCGGAAAAACTGCATATTTGCCGTAGCCCTGATGTCCGTCCCGTCCGCCCTCGTTGCAGGCTCCGGTGCCAGGCCAGTGCTTCACCATGGTGTTGACGCTGTTCCATCCCCACCCGTCACAGATTTCATCTTCGCCTTCGGAAGTCTGGAACCCGTCACAGTAGGCTCTGGCAAGGTCTGTAGCGAGCTTCGTACCCTCTCCCATCGTGTAGCAGAAGCGCATCCAGCGCGGATCCGTACCCACATCGACCATCGGATAGAGCGAAGTAGTAAAGCCGAGCGCTCTATATTCCGTGGAAGCGATTTCCGCAAAGCGCCTCATGAGTTCAGGTGAAAAAGTAGCGCACATTCCGAGACTGCCCGGCCACATGGAAATTTTTCCTCCACCACCTGCATTAAACTCGGCGTCCGCGCGGGAAGAGTGGCGAGGATCCGAAGAATTGTTGCACGGAATGCCGAATCCAAGCCCCTCCACAAAGCCCTGGGCCTCATTGTTCCAGCGGGCTGCGATTTCCGGGCTTTCAACGGCAGTAATGAGTACATGACGCACGCCATCCTCCTCAAGGAAGTGTTTCTGCTCATCGGTGAGAGCCCAGGCTGGGGCACCGCTCCCATCCAAAGTCTTGCCATTGTATGCCGCACGTTTCGACGGGATCGTCTGATGGCTGCTGTAGAGCATCAGCCCGGCAATGTCCTCCATGTTCATACGCGAGGCAAGGTCAGCGACACGATCCCCGACAGTACGCCTCCAGTCCTCATAGACATCAAGTTGTCCGTTTCGATTCAGGTCTTTGAAGGCGTAGCCTCCCTGATGGAGAATGGCGATGCCCGACTTTGGACTGTACCCTAATGTCGGACCGCCTTTCTGCTCAATGACATTATATCCGTCAGCGACCGATTCCGTCCACTTCTGTCCGCATCCGCAAAGCGCGACCGACGAAAGTGCCAATGCTATGATATACTTGTTTTTCATAAGACAATTCCTCACATATAATGGACACGCCTTAAACGCCCGCGCCCTAAAGATTCCTGAAGCTATTTCTTTTTAGTGATCATCCAGAATGTACGCATCTGCCTCTGACCGCCATCCGTAGCTTTGTTCTGAAGAACATACTTGCCGGTGTTCGAGTTCTTGAGCACCAGCTGTGCGGAACCGCCGCCGTCAAGCATGACAGCATTGACGCAACCGAGCGATTTCATGATTTCACCGGCTTCGCCGTATGACACCCCGGTGGAGACAGACTCATTTCTTCCATCCACAATCATCATGATAATTGTGTCGTCTGCCCTGACTCCAATGGTTGAGAACGGATAACTGTCCTCAAGCGGAGTGTAGTTTCCGCTATCGTCTACAAGGTCATATCCTTTGCATACTTTTCCGTCACGAAGAAACCGGTATCCGCCGCCGGTACATTCTTGAAGATCTGCCTTCACGCCGTCATATTCGGCTGCGTCACCTATGACAATCTTACCGTTCTTGTCGACGGCAAGAAAGCTCAATGCCTGATGCGTCCAGTTCTTCTGTGGGACAAAGTGGTCCTGATAGACTTCTCCCCGGTGATGCACCGGTCCGCGGCAACCTCCGTCAATACCGTGACGGTTCGCAAGTTGGTCGTCCATCCAGCGGAAAAAATCTCCGCCGATTACCGCAACCACCTCCTCATTGACAGAATTGGACTTCTCTGCAATTGCTGACGGCATTACCATAGGAATCAGCCCGTCAGTTCCGGGAGCGTTACAGCCAGTCTTCAACGCCGCCCTTGAGGCATCTGCCGACGTCTTTACGACATAGATAGTCGCAGGGCGGTCGCTGCGCGACTTGAGCGTCTGAAGCTTAGTGTACGTCACCCCATCGGCAAGCGCTGTTTCCTTCCACGTCTGTACCGTCTTTATCGACACACAGTTCTTGAGCATCGTGACTATTTCCGAGTCGTCCTGTTTTCCGGGATCAGTGCCGCCGCTTGAAGGATTTTCGCTTGCGCTGCATGAACACGCGCCAAGAAGAAGCGCCATTAAGCCCCATCCGCAGACCAGGGCAGAAATGTTCCTTGAGAATCTCATATAAAACAAGTTTAACAAAAGCGAACCCGGCACATTCCGTAAAGGCCGGCAGCCGGGCACGCAATCAACACATTCGATTACTACTTTTCTGTTACAGAAATTTTTCTGATAATCTGGTTTTCCATATCAGAGAAATAGATTGTACTGCCGTCGGCAGTCATCGTCATTCCATAAGGCATTTTCAAAGTGGCAGTCGCGCCGTCACCATCGGAGTTCCCTGCGACTCCGGTTCCTGCGACAGTGCTAACAGTCGCATCCTCATATCCTTTCTTGCCAGGACGTATTCTTCTGATTTTCTGATTATAAGGATCCGCAAAATAGACATCACCGCGAGTCTTGTCGACAACAGTGGCAACAGGCTGTACAAGCTGGGCAGTAAGAGGCTGGCCGGCTTCGCCGTCTGTACTTCCTCCACCATTTCCGACTATTTTGGTTACTTTTCCATCAGAAGCCGCAAGATAGAAACCATCTCTCTGAGATCCTATGATCAAATTTCCATCCACGTCAAAATCCATGGAATAGAGGCCTTCGCCCTTTCCGTCAAGATTGACAAACACCTGTGCTGAGGCATTGTTGAACTGACCTTTCGGATACTTGTAGATCTTCCTTTCATCGCGTACAAGCACGTACATGTTGCCCTTTGCGTCGAATTTGACATCCATCATGTTCGCATGTCCGCTTACGACAATCTCTACATTCTGCCCGTCGCCCTTTGACGGGTCCACTCTTCCGATTTCCCCTTTGGCCTTATAGGCGATGTAAAGCATCTTGTCGTCAGGGTTCATCGATATGTTCCAAGGATGAGCGTCGGCATACTTGTTCACAAGCACAGACTGTTTTTTATTCTGGATGTCGAACACCTTAATTTCGTGCGTAGCGCGGCAGGCGACGGCAAGTCTTCCGTCCGGAAGCATTGCCATTCCGGTAAGGAACACAAGTTTGTCTCCGGAATGCACGTCACTGCTTACCATATAGACAAGTTCCGGTTTAACATATTCAAACTCAAGCCCTTCAACAGTCTGCTTGCCTACGGTCACCACAACTTTATAGATTCCGAGTTCATTCTCCGGGGCGATGACGGTAAGCTCGGTTGCAGAAGCAGCCTTGACTTCAGCCTTCTTCCCGCCTATCATCACCTTGTTCTCTGATGCCACAGCGCTGAAATTCTCGCCCTCGATGACAATCTCGGTTCCAGCATGTCCCTGCGTCGGACTTATGTTCGTAACCTTGAGGACAGGAACTTCAAGGCAGGTAAAAGTCAGAGAAGCGTCTGTCTGGACTCCCGCCTTCACAGTGAGCCTGTACTCGCCCGGGGCAAGTTCAGGGACAGTGACTGTAAGCTGCGTCGTACTTGAAGCCGTGATTACTCCGGCTTTCGTACCGAAGAGGACAGAATTTTCCTTGGCATCAGCACTGAAGCCCTTTCCTTTGATGACGATTTCATCTCCAGAATAGCCGGAAGTCTTCTCAAGAGGCTCAACCTCGAGTTTCTCCTCATAGGCACCTTCCTTGTAGGTAAACTTCGGTCCTTCGACAGTCTTGTCACCAACAGTGACGACCAGCGGATAAGCCCCTGCCTTATTGGCAGGAACGGTCATCTTGAGAACCGAGACAGAGGTTTCAACTGCCGTGAGACGGGCACCGTTCAAAGTGACGACATTCTCGGACGGAACGATGCTGAAGCCTTCTCCTGTAATTGTCACTTCATCCCCGGTAACGCCTTCTGTCGGAGTCATGGATATAACTTTCAACTCCTTGGGCTCCTGATTTCCAGTTTCCTTCTGACAGCCGCAGACAACAGACAGCGCCGCGAGCGTCATAAAAATAAAACTCTTTTTCATTGTCGATAAATTATTGGTTATTAATCTGTTCAATACTCTACAACTCTTATTGCGCTGTTCTGGCGATCAGACACGAACAGCCTGCGGTTCGCCTCATCAAGCAGAATGTCGTAAGGATTGCCGAACACGGCCTCGTCCACGCTTCCGTCGACTATCGAGCCTCCAGTCTTTCCTACGATAGTCATCACGGTTCCGTCAACATAACCCTTCTTTCCCTTGGTTATGCGTTTGATTTTCTGGGCACCACCGATGTTGCTGTCATTTCCGTCCACTGTATAGATCGTTCCCTCCGAGTCAATGACAAATCCGTAGAGCTGGTTGAACTTGGCACTTCTCGGATTTCCGGACACACCATCCGAATCACCTTTCTCGGAGCCTGCGATGCAGGTAATCTGCTTTGACGGAGTCACCATGAAAAACAGGCCGCGCTCGTTGCTGCTGACAATCAGGTTGTCATCAGGATCGAAGTACATTGCATGAATTTGTGCCACATCCTCTTCCTTGAAGTCCACCCACGGCTTTACACTGCCGTAGTCACCGGCCGCGGCACGGAAAATTCCATTCTCCCTCTGGAGTATGTACATATTGCCGGCCTTGTCGAACCTCACGTCCTGGACATTTTTTCCTCCTTTATAAAGCAGTTTGGTTTCCCCGGACTTTATGTCATATGTCCATACTTCACCCGAAGCCTTGCACGGTATGTAAAGAAGTCCGTCATGATTTGTAACTCGCCACGGATGCTTGTCTTTCAGAGGCGAGCTGTTTCCATTTCCCACAAGAAATGCGCTGTTTCCTTCCATATCCACGCTCATGACATTATAACTTCCACGGCTCACTACAGCCAGCGATTTCCCTTCCTCAAGCCATGAAATTCCGTGGACATTGCTGAACTTTGTTGTGAATTTGTCTCCGACAGCAGTTCCCCAACCGTTGCCGCCAGTGAGAGTTGAAACCTTAATCTTGCTGTTGAGGTCGCGGTAGGTGAACTTCGAACCCGTCCATGTCTTGCCGTTTATGGTAAGCATCACCGGATAGGAACCAAGCGGGTTCTCTGGGGCGATGAACTTGATGTATTCGTTGGGATCAACTTCCGTGACCTCGGCACGCTCACCGTAGATTTCGATTATGTTCTCGGAAGGCACGGGGCTGAAGCCCTCTCCGTACAGTTTCACTTCAGTTCCCACGGTTCCCATTGCAGGACGTATGGCTACCAATGTCGTAGGCACCTGAGCCTGGTCGGCACAGCCTGAAATGGAAAGCATGACAAGGCAGCACAGAAGCGCTCCGTAAAATATCTTTCTTTTCATGTTATTCTTCGTGTTAAAAATGTGCATACATTAAAAACTGAGTCCGTCTTCCCAACCCGGATTCTGTGTCAGAGCACCACCGGTAAGGGTACGCTCGTTGCTCGGAATCGGTGAAAGATAGTCCCGTTTCTCATTGAACGAGAGTTCACCTGACTTCGTCACTTTTTTGAGGTCAAAATAAAGTCTTATTGACTATCAGCATATTGCGAGTTTTTAATGGCG
>CAKQFF010000072.1 GCA_934230685.1 uncultured Prevotella sp.
GAGACATGCTCGACCAGGAACTCAATATTTTCGGAATCAAGCCACAATACGACCTTGACATCATGCAACCGGGACAAGACCTTTACGACATAACGAGTCGTGTGCTTGTAAAGATGCGTGCTGTACTGGTTAAGGCGAAGCCCGACATCGTGCTTGTGCATGGCGACACTACAACATCCATGGCTGCTGCCTTGGCTGCTTTCTATCAGCAGATACCGGTAGGACATGTTGAGGCAGGACTTCGTACATATAATATGTATTCGCCTTGGCCAGAGGAGATGAACCGTCAGATGACTTCGCGATTAGCTACATGGCATTTTGCTCCTACAGCCCTTAGCCGTGAGAACCTGATATCCGAGAATATTAGCGACGACAGGATTTATGTCACAGGCAATACCGTAATCGATGCCTTGCACATGGTTGTGTCGCGTCTTGGCATAAACATAAATGCCAGCAGCGACAAGCGCATGGTGCTTGTCACAGGACATCGACGCGAGAATCTTGGCATGGGATTGATGAATCTGTGTAAGGCGATGAAGACTCTTGCAGCCAAATATCCCGATGTAGACTTTGTGTATCCTATTCATCCAAACCCGAAGGTGAGAATGGCAGCCATCGAGATTTTCGGCGAGGAGTATTCATCGAAGCGCATGAACAATATAAAACTCATAGAACCCTTGGGTTATGTGGATTTTATCAAACTTATGGCACAGGCTACGATTGTGCTCACCGATAGTGGTGGCATTCAGGAGGAGGCTCCGGGATTGGGCAAGCCTGTGCTTGTGCTGCGCGACACTACCGAACGTCCTGAGGCCGTTGAGGCTGGAACCGTGAAGCTTGTAGGAGCTAATTATGAGAAAATAGTGGAAGAAACATCATTGCTCCTTGACGATAATGAAGCCTACGAGAAAATGAGTCGCGCTGTAAATCCGTATGGTGACGGCAAAGCCTGCCAACGTATATTAGATGTGTTAAGAAGAGAGTAATAATTTGAATGAAAAATTTATTTTTAGCTTTATTATTAGGTGCCCCGCTTTCAGCGTCTGCCGATGATGCAAAGAATGTGGTTGTGGGTGAGACCGACCCTCTCTACCTGCAATATTATTTCGGCATGAACAAGTCAGCCAACGAGAACCTGCCTTGGACTGAGTTCACACAATACCCTATTTCCTACGGTATGTTTGTGGGACTTGGCAAGGAGATGTCGCCAATTATGGGTTGGCGAGCAGCGTTGCGCTTTAACCACAACAAGAGTAGAAACGTTCAGAAATGTGAGTTGGCTGACACTTGGGGGTGGAACAGCCTTGAATTCTTTGGCGATGCCACTTTCGACATAACAGATGCCCTCTTTCATAAACCAATGGCTGATGGCGAGAAACGAGTTTTCAACCTTAAGGCCTTTGCAGGAGTGGGCGCTGCATGGACTTTCGGCTTCGACGAGGTGCCGTTGTCTTATACCGTAGAATATTCACGCAACAGTTGTCTTGTGCCTGGTGTGCGTGCCGGACTTACCGCCACATGGCGTCTCTCGGATAGATGGAGATTTTGCGCAGAGGTAAGCCAGTCGGCTTTTGCTGACAATTTCAATGGCGTAAAGTCGGACATGCCTATCGACACACGCTCCAATCTAAAGATAGGTGTAACATATTTGTTTGACAAGCGACCGCGAAAGGCAGCTCCTGCCGACCCAGTTGTCATGGACAATCGTCTGCGCATGATACCTGCCTTGCCGTTTATCATGCCAGAGCGCGAGGAGACTAAGCGACGTATGATTGCAGGCAGAGCGTTTCTCGACTTCCCTGTCAACGAGACGATAATTTATCCTAAATACCGTCGCAATCCTCAAGAGTTGCGCCGCATCTGCAATACAATCAGCAATGCGCTGTTTGACAAGTCAATTCAGGTGACAAGCATCTCGCTTCATGGCTACGCTTCGCCAGAGAGTCCTTACAGCAACAACACCCGTCTGGCTACTGGACGTACGGCTGCCTTGATGCAGTTTTTGCGCACTAAATACAAAATCTCGGAGTCGCTCTTCCACAATGAGTTTACTCCAGAGGATTGGGGTAATCTTAGAGGATTTATTGCTACTGAGGGTCGCCGCCGTGTGAAGGGTGACATTTGGTATGAGAATGCCTCGATACTTGAGACTCCAGAAGCACCTCCATGTGTGAGGAACAACCGCGATGAGTTGCTACGTGTCATCGACCTCGACATGGATGCCGACGAGAAAGAGCTTCTGCTGAAGCGTGTGGCTGGCGGCGAACCATATAAATGGCTCCTCAAGAATGTTTATCCGGGATTACGCCATACCGACTATATAGTGGAGTATGTGGTGCGCAGCTATCCCGTGAAGGAGAGCAAGCGAATAATCTACACCCATCCTGAGGCACTTAGTGTGGAGGAGATGTACCGTGTGGCAAAGAGCTATGACGAAGGCTCCGACGGTTGGTTTGATGCTCTCACTATAGCTGCCAAGCAATATCCCGAGGACAAGACTGCCAATCTTAATGCTGCTTGCGCTTGTGTAAAGCTTAATCGTCTTACAGATGCCAAGCGATATCTGAAGGGTGCTGGCGACACGAAGCAGGCTCGCTATTTGGCCGACATCATCAAGGCAATGGAGGGAAAATGCAAGTGGCGGATGGACAATGGAGTTCTTACTGTTATTGATGACTAAAGTTATTTCACGAGAAAAGATAATATAATAATGAGAAATATAATAATAAAAGGTGTGGCATTGGCGGCAATCATTGCCGCTACATCTTGCTCTTCCGACAGCTTTTCCGAGTATGAGCGTGTCAAGGCTTCCTTTCTTACGGATATAGACGGAGAGATAAGCGGCGGACAGATGTGGCGTACTGCCGTCAAGCTGAATGTGAAGGTTGTGTCGAACGCTCCAACACAATTGTGGCTTATGTCTGCCGAAGAGGACGGTACGCTTTATGATTATCGTGAGACGGTGGCTAATTCCACTACTACGATGGTGGCTCCACAAGGACAGGGTAACACATTTTATCTTGTAGGTGTTAGTGGATTGGAAAAGAACGTGGTTACTGTTAATCTTTCAGGAAAAACTGTGGAGAACGTTGTGTTGAACTTCCAGGAGACCAACTCTTCCAAGGTTCCAAGCATTTTCCAAGCCAAAGCAGCTGAATCTTTTTCAGACAGAATGAAAGCCCCTTATAATTCGCTTTATGGCAAGAGTATTCTTGGCAATTCTGTGCATAACCAACTTACTGATGAGCAGTTGGCAGAGGGTTTCAATATGCTTGAGACTTCGTATATTGAGTTTGTTCCTGCCAAGAACCTTGGACTGAATTGCAACTATGAGCTTGAGTCGAATGGCGATTTTGAGATTACGTGGTACGCCGGCAACTGTATGTCGTACACACCGCATATTCTTGGGTATTACTATCATTCGCCTGGCACATACGATGACATTACTTATGTGGATATTTCGGAGACGGAAATCTACGACTATATCGACGGCAAAGCAAAGGTGCAATATAAGGTAAACCAAGATGCAGCCGATAGATATGGAATTGTTGCTGACAATTGGTATGACGCCAACTTTGATATGGGCGACACATTTGAAGATGCTCACCCAAATATGGCTGTGCGTGCAGGCGACGATGCCTATAATACAATGGCTGTTTACGACCGTTATGGAAGCGACATTACTGCCATACGTGGCATCTCGTTCACGATAAAAGTGCCTAAGGGAATGCGTGTGGGATTCTACGACCGTATTGACGATGTGGCTCAGCCGGAGCAATACGACCGTTTGGTGAAGATGGGCATCAAGCCATACACATCGAGAGCAAAGTTCAAGGCTATGAACTTCTCGTGTGAGGCTATGAACATGAACATCAAGGGTTCCTACAGAAGCTGTATTGTGGAGAGTGGTCATGCCTACTGGCTTGGTATGGAGAACGACTATACTGGCGGCGACCTCGACTGCAACGACGTTATCTTCCAGATTAGCAGTAAGTTGGACATTTACATGCCCGACATTGTAACTCCCGAAATCAAGCCCAATGTGTTCCCTGGCGACAAGATGCCTTGGACTTTGGCTTTTGAGGATGTCTATCGCAATGCCGACTTCGATTTCAATGATGCTGTGATAAAGCTTGAGCCTGACTACGAGAACGAGCGTTGCTGCGTAACAGTTATGGCTGCTGGTTCTACCGACAAGATGTATCTGCATTATGATGGTCCGGATGGTGATGTGAACCTTGGCGAGATTCATGAGCTTCTTGGTGGAAAATCCAATAGTCCTATAAACACAACTTCCACAATGCCTACAGCTTCGTTTGTTCAGATCGACTGTGTGCCGTGGAGTAGGGATTACGATATCCAGCAGGATGCAAGACGATTCTATATTGAGGTAAAGCGAGGCACGTGTACGGATTGTACCGATATCCTGCAGCTTCCAGATGCACCAGGACAACTGCCTCAGGCTTTGCTTGTGGCCAACGAATGGAAATGGCCGCGCGAGGGAGTAAGCATCAACACAGCCTACAAGACATTTGCCAACTGGTGTAAGGACATTACAAAAACAGCTTATTGGAGTTGGTATACTTACCCAAACAGCAATTCTTGCGTGAATTATTAATGCGAACTACTCATAGGATTGTAGAACGGTTTCCGCTCTACAATCCTATGAAATAATCAGAATTATTTGTTTTAAATCAATTTCTACTAATATGAGTGCATAAATAGTAGATATTTTTACTTTTCGGTCTCTTTTTTTACATTAAAATGTTTACAAATTAAAATTATTTATTTAATTTTGCACCAAATATTATTTCTTACAACAATGGACAAAAAATTGATGAGAAAAAGTGGCACAGTAATGTCACTTGTTTCTGTAGCTTTAGCAGTTCCCGTCGTCTTTGGCTCATGTAGTGAGGACAACGGTTTAACCCCTACTGACAAGGGTGATGGAAACACTACAAGTTTCCTTGACGGACAGATTGATCCAAATAACAATTGGATGACAGCTGTCCCTGTGCAGGTGGAAATCAATGCTCCGAGCAAAGGTACCGTTACTGCACAGACTATTATGAATGAGAAAGTCACCATTCTTGGCGAGAAGACCGTAAATGGTGGCGCTGTGATGTATCTTGACGTGCCGCAGGGCGAGAATACAAGCTTCGGTCTTGTATTTGACGACGGCACAGGCTTCAAGCAGTATAAGCGTGTCGACCTCAGCAATGCTGCAAACCAGGTGGTTGACGTTACTTTCTCCAAGAACTCTTCGCTTAAGGCTTCTGCAAAGGTGGGTATGGCAAAAGCTGCCACCAACACCAGTCTTTATGGCGCAAGCATCATGCCTTCTTATGGTTATCTTAACTTTGGCTCATGGGCTTGGGATGATTTGGCAAAGGCTGTTCCAGAGAACATTGCAGCCCAGAGGAATGTGAAAGTGATTAAGGACTTCGAGATTATGGCTCGTGGTGAGGTTACGTCTGTAGGCGAACTTCAGTCGAAGGAGACCGTTTATCTCTCGTTCCTTTATGGTCATACAGGAAATATAGAAAAGCGTATCATTGGTTACTACGTCAACAGCCTTAAGGCAGACGGCACACCCGACTACTCAGACATCGAGTTCCACGACATTGCCGACGTCATGACCTACGATTATTTCGACGGCAACGCCAAGGTGCAGTATCAGCTCGATGGCAACGACAAATGGTATGATGCCAACTTCGATTATGCCGACAAACCGTCGAATCCTAATGGTGCGCGTCTTCCGGCTCGCCGCGGAGATGATGCCTACGGCACATTCAACGTGAACCAGGCTTACGGCAAGCGCATTACTGCTGTGCGTGGACTCTCTTATAAGCTTGAGATTCCTAAGGGCAAGGCATTCGGCTTCTATCTTAAGGATGGCGACAAGGCTATCTCTAACGACCAGAAGCAGAAGATGATTGCAGCAGGAGTTCCGGCTAATAAGATCCCGACAAAGTTAGCCAACTACACCAAGGCGGCCTTCAATCATGGACAGAACTTCAAGGGCATCCGCAGCGCCTTTGCTATCTACGACAACTTCACCTTCATGGGTCTTGACGACACAATGGATGGTGGCGATGGCGATTGCAACGACGTGACGTTCGCACTCTCTAACGTGCGTGGACAGAAGATGGTGCCTCTCTTCACAAAGGAAACCACCGAGAGCGACATCAATAAGCCGACCATTGATAACCCAGATGCGCCTGACTACACAAATCCTGATCCCGATCCAACAGACAAGCCTTCGGGAGATACAACAACTGAGAAAGAAAACTACGAGTCGTTGCAGCATTGGACTCTCGCCTTCGAGAATGCCGGTAAGGACAATGACTTCGACTTCAACGACGTGGTGCTTGAGGTTACTCCTGACACCAAGAACAACAAGGCTTATGTATATTTGATGGCTACCGGTGCACAGCGTCGCACAGAACTTTACTTCCAGAAGAGCGATGGCACAGAGCAGTATCTCGGTGAGGTGCACGAGCTGTTCAATGTAAAGCCTGGCACTTATGTCAACACTAAGGCTGGTCAGGCAACTGTTTCGCCAGTTCTTGTCGCTGATGATTTGGAGTGGACTGCTGGAAGCACTTTGGAAAACAGCCGCCAGAGATTCATCCTCAAGGTATACGACGACAACGACACATCTAAGTTGAGCCGTATCGTGAAGAGCGATGAGCTTATCGGTGGTTCGCCACAGGTGCTCTGCATTGCTGGTCATTGGTCATGGCCTCTTGAGACCAACAATGTGTCTACTGTTTATCCGCTGTTGGGCGAGTGGGCTCTCAACTTCAATAAGACTGAGAGTTGGAACTGGTACTCACATCCAGCAAAGGGTCTTGTTGTGACACCGTTGGCACCAAGCCACAAGAGCAAATAAGCGAAATAAATAGAGACTCTATAAGTTAAGGAGTCAGAATTTAGGGAGTTAAACCATAGGCAAAGCGAATACAGCATTTGCCATGAATATGTTGGCAACAACTGGGTTTAACCTTCTAAGTTCTGACTCCTTAATTCGTTTACGACAATATAAAATATAAAAATTATGGAAACATTCAACGACATTATTTCTGCCAACCAGCTCGTTTTGGTTGATTTCTTTGCCACATGGTGTCAACCCTGCAAGATGATGCATCCTATTCTTGAGCAGCTGAAGGCTGCAGTAGGCGACAAACTGCGCATTATAAAGGTGGATGTTGACAAGCACAACGCCATTGCGGCACAGTACCGCATTCAGTCTGTGCCGACACTTATGCTGTTCCGCAATGGCGAGGTGCTTTATCGCAATAGCGGAGTGATGGACAAAGCAGAGCTTATGGCGCTGCTCGATCCATTCATGTAAATAGAAATTATAAATTAATTATTATCTCCTCACTCCCTTCACCGCTTCCGCTTCCAGCGGATTCTCCGGCCAATAGTGTTTCGGGTATCTTCTTCGCAATTCCTTGCGCACTTCAAAATACGTACCTTCCCAGAAGCTTGCCAAGTCTTGCGTAAGCTGTACGGGCTTGAATCCAGGCGATAGAAGTTCCATGAGCACAGGTTGCTGTCCGTCGTTCACGCATGGTGTTTGCTCCATGCCGAAACATTCTTGCAGCCGGACACTTAGCACAGGAGCTTCAGCCCCTTGTCGATAGTCAATACGTATGTGCGACCCAGTAGGCACTTTGATGTGAGTGGGAGCCAGTCGGTCAATCTCTACTTGCGTTTCGTAAGGTATAATATTCCACAGAATCTCGGCAAGATTGAGTCGTCGCAGTTCATTAACTGTAGACTTGACATGTCCTCCTTCGTCGAGATAAAGCGGAAGCCAATCCTTAGCGTGGGCGATGAGATGTTCGGTAGAGATGTCTGGTATGTTCAGCTCAGGATGCCATGCAGCCACTTGAGCCACGCGTCTTTGCAGTCGTTGCACTTGCTCGTCGCTCCATGTCAACATGCTCAGACCGTTTTTGCTCATCGCCTCACATATTATATATATGACATCCTCCTTGTCGGCATTGTGTATTGGTTTGCTGTCGACAAGGAGTTTTCCTATTCTCCTTTCCTTCTGCATCGTCACGCAACCCTGTTTGGTGTCCCACGAGAAGTTGTCGCGTTCTTTTATCATGCTCTCGTCGAGGTCGTTGGGATTAAGTGGGGCAGCGAGAAACACCCTTCCTGTATTTCCCGGCTTACTGTAAAGCGAGGCGATAGCCAGCCATGAGTGAGCCGACTGCGAGTCGTTGGAGTCGAGTTGCACATTGTCGCCGCTTGCCAGTCGGTAGCCGCCAACATTGTTTGTGCTCAAGGCTATGCGCTCAGGATAGGCGTAAGCCACAAGCAGTCCTACGTCCTCAGGGGCAGGATCGCTGTTGTCCTCATTGGCATGAGCCATACGTAGGTATTCGGCAGCAATCATAGCGATGCGAGCCCATCTTCCAATCTGTTTCCTCTTTCTTGCAGAGCGCAACATGGATATGCGTAGGGATAGGTCGGTGTTGTTGGAGTCAGCCAACGGGTCTTTTTCCTCAAGCAAAGCAGCAATGTCGCAGGCGAGAGAAGTTGAATGTTGAGTGGCGAGAATCATTCTTGCTATGCGCGGATGGCAGGGTAGGGCAGACATACGCTTTCCCATTGGTGTGATGT
>CAKQFF010000073.1 GCA_934230685.1 uncultured Prevotella sp.
ACCGTCGGCTGTCACTGTCGGGTCGGCTATCTGACTCCAGCCCGGAGCATAATAGAAGGTATTGGTAAACTGGCATGTCTTCCACAAGTTGCAGTCGCTTGAGGCGTTAAAGCCATGGAAACCTTCGTCGGCATTGGTAAGGATATAATGCCAAGCTATCTCGCCATTATCCCAGACAAGCACCATTGTACTGCCCACAAGACTCTCAATACGCAATTTCAATTCACCATTGAAGGCAGCATCGGCGGGAATGTAGGGAAAGTAAGTGCCGGCAGGCATAGTCATGTAAATGTTCTCGCCCTCGGTAGAGAGTTTGAACGAACTCGGCTTCTTGCCGTCGACAGCAGCCATGAAGTCTTCTGATTGAGGACCACCGAGAACGGTGCATCCTTTGTTCACATATACAGTTCCACCCTCGCCTGGGTCATAGATATATGAATAGTCGCTACCAAATGTCAGGCGATCGTCATACACACCAAAGTCGGCTTTGTCGTTGGGCTTGGCTGTCCACCACTCCGTACCGTCGGTACCCGATGGTCCACAACCCATGTGTGCTGCCTCGGTAGAGGCTATGCGCCACTCCTTGCCACATAGCATGGCAAGCAGCTCATCATAGTTGGTGAGCGAGTTGGCAATATGGAATGTTGTCTCGCCCATTCCCTGCGACATACCATTGCGGTTGCCAACACGATAGTATATCTTATAGTCGCCAGCGTTGCTCCATATCTTCTGCAGAGGATTAAGAGTGGAATACACGGGATTCTTGGTCACCTCCTTGCCGTCAACCGGAATGTACCACATAGGATAAATGCCATCGCCCTCGATGTTGAAGGTAACAGTGTTGCTGGCATCATCAACAGTAGCTGTCACTTTAGCGTTTTCGGCTACCGGCAAACCAGCCTCCGACACACCGTCGAAATCCTCGGGACTACATGCTGCCAACGACAAGGCAGCAAAAGCCAGAGTATATATATTGTTGAGTTTCATAGTCTCGTTGTTTTTTAGATTTTAATAATTATTCTGCTTCAAAGTTCCGTGCGACGCGTCAATCTCGCTCAACGGTATTGGCAGATACTTCTTGCTCTCGCTCCAAGTGTTAGTGCGATAGCCATAGGCATCAGGGGTAAGCGTAAAGGCAGCCTTACCTGTGCGCACAAGATCCCAATAACGTTTGCCTTCACCAACAAACTCAAGATGACGCTCATCGATGATATTGTCGATAGTAGCGGCACGGTTGTCGGCAAGTCCTGCACGATGATGCACAAGGTTAAGATACTGCTGCGCCTTTGACAAGTCGCCATTGGTGCGAACCAGCAGTTCGGCAGCATTGAGCAAAGTCTCGGCAAAACGATAGATACGCAGGTTGTTGTTGAAGTTGAGGTCGCCATCGGCCTTTTGATCTTTATTGTTCTCAGTATAAGGCAGATACTTCTTAAGCCACAGACCAGTGTCCTGATAACGCTTGGTGTAAGAAGCCTTGCGAGCATCATACACGGTGGCATCGCGTCGAACATCACCTTCGGCAAACATATTGTAAGTCTCCTCGCGAACAGGCTCAAAACCCCATCCGTTGTCTACTCCATCCTCTGGCACACCACCAGCAGGACCTATAAGACGAGGATAAATGGTTCCGCCAGCATTAACGACACCACCACCCCATGCACGCACTGCATTGTCGTCCTTATAGCAAATCTCAAAGATGCTCTCCTTCGACCATTCGCCGCTTTCAAGGAATATGTTGGTATAGTCGGGATTGAGGTCGTAGTCATTAGTGTCGCTGATAATCTGCTGCATGTAGGAGAGAGCCTTCTGGTAGCGCGACTCGTCATTCTGATACATCACCATTTCTGCATAGATCATATAGGCGGCAGCCTGACTCATGCGTCCAATGTTGTCGTCATCCCACTTCAAAGGCAAAGCGTTGAGACTGATGGCAGACTCAAGGTCGCTGACAACAGTCTCATAGACCTCGTTGGCCGACTTCTGTTCGGCAATGTATGGAGTCTTGAGGTTCTCCATATAGAAAGGAATGTTGCCATAGAACTTCCACAGCTGCATGTAGTAGAAAGCACGCAATGTGCGGGCTTCGGCCGAAAGAGTGTTGTATTGGGCATCAGTGAGGTTTTGCTTTGAGTTGTCAATATAGCGCAACACGTCGTTGGCATTGCGCACTCCCTTGTAGCTCTGGTCCCATATACCGCTAAGAGCATCGGATGAGTTCTGCGACGACTCAAAGTTGAACATCTTGTGCAGATGCTGATTGTCGCTTATACCAGAACCTCCAGGCCACACATCATCACCCATAACGTCGGAGCAAAGCGTAAGAGGAGCATACTGACTGTTGTTCCAGTCGTACCCGCGCATAGGATTGTATGTGGCTGCCATAGCCTCAATGATATGGTCGTAGTTACTGAAGTATTCATCGACGGTGGCCTTGTCGGGAGGTGTAACGTCGAGAAAACTGTCGGAGCAGCTTGTAAGGGCGAGAGGAGTGGCAAGAGCTGCTATGATTATATATTTATTGATTGATTTCATAATGGTTTCTTTTAAAAGATTAAATGTCTCGTGTGATTTCTTTAGAATCCAACATTCACGCCTACTGTAAATGTGCGGCTCTGCGGATATACACCATAGTCAACACCGAGCGATGTGCCGCCAGATGATATCTCAGGGTCATATCCGGCATATTTGGTAAATGTAATCAGATTCTCGGCTGCCACATATACACGCAGGTTGTTTACGAAGAAACGCTGTGTCACACTCTTTGGCAGTGTATAGCCAAGCTGTATATTCTTCAGACGCAGGTAAGAACCGTCGGTGATATAGAGGTCGGAGCTTTGCCAGTTGGTGCCGTCGCCCACCACAAAACGAGGATACTTATTGCTTGTACCGGGGCCTGTCCAGCGGTTGAGCATATATGATGGAAGGTTGGCTGGGCGTACATCGGTGCGTCGTGTAGCATCATAGATGTCGTTGCCTATAGTGCCCTGAAGCATAAACATGAAGTCAAAACCCTTGTATTCGGCTCCGAAAGTAAAGCCATAGGTCCAATCGGGCATTCCCTTTCCTATCTTTGTGCGGTCGGCAGCATCGATTGTTCCGCTATTGTCAACGTCTACGAAACGCACATCACCTGGTTTTGCATTAGGTTGCAGCATTTCGCCTTTGTCGTTGACATAAGCCTTCACCTCGTCCATTGTCTGGAATATGCCATTGGTCTTGTAGCCATAGAAGTAAGGGAAAGGCTCACCATTTGAGGCGCGTGTGATAGTTCCCGTATTCTGCATATTGTCCAGCTCAAGATATCCCGAAGTGTTACCGAGGTTGGTAAGTGTGTTCTTGAGATATGAAGCGTTGCCCTTGACATGGAACTTAGCCTTGCCTACATACCACTTGTAGCCCAACTCCATTTCTACGCCCTTGTTCGACATGTCACCCACGTTGCCAAGAGGAGCCTCCGAACCTACATAGTTAGGTATCGGCATGGATATAATCATGCCACTTGTCTTCTTGTTGAACCAGTCAACCGAGAAGGTGAGCGCATTGTCGAAGAAACCAAGGTCGATACCAAGGTCGGTCTGTATGCTTTCCTCCCACTTTAGGTCGGGATTGGCAAGAGCACCTGCCTGCACTCCATTCACAACGTTCTCTCCACGTCCCCATACAGTATTATAAGGTGATGCGGTCCATGCAGCATAGGTGAAGTCACCGATATTATCATTACCATTCTTACCCCAACTACCGCGCACCTTCAGTGTAGACAACCACTTAGGAGCCTTGAAATAAGGTTCGTTTATGACATTCCATCCAAGCGAGAACGAAGGGAATGTGGCATAACGGTTGTTTGCACCAAATCGCGAAGAGCCGTCACGTCTAACTGTCACCTGCGCCATATAGCGTTCGCCATAGTTGTAGCTTGCGCGGAAGAAGTAGGAACTAAGCGTATGCTTGTATGCCGGACCACCACTTGCCGACATCTCACCACGGCTTTGGTCGGCATTGGTATTGTTCATATATGGCTTGTTGATATCCTTCAGATTCTGCAATGAGCCATAGAGATTCACACCTGTATTCTGCATTGCACTCTGTCCGAGCACAGCATTGATGGAATGCTTGCCAAACTGGCGGTCCCATGTGAGCACATTTTCCAGCTGCCATACTGTGCCACGGTTGCTCGACTGATGGGCATTGGTGATTGTGGCTCTATTGTTGCCTGAGAGATAATATAAAGGTGTATAGCCATCGGCTCCCCAGAAAGAGAGGTCGGCTCCATAGCTTATACGGTATTTCAATCCATAGCCAATGTTAAGGTCGCCAGAGAAATTGGCAACAAACTTATGGCTCCAATTGTTGTCGCCAGGCAATGAAAGCATGGCGAGAGGATTGTTCATCTCCTGATACGAACTGCCTGGTATGGTAAACATACGTCCCTGTTTGTCGTAGAGCATATACTGGCTACCATAGAGTGAGGCCTGTGCGTCGGCTTCAGCTCCGCTTACAGTAGGAGTAAGTATCGGCGAGAGGTAGAGAGCAGAACCAAGAGGCGAGCCCCATTGTGAGTTGGCATCAATAGACTTGTTGCTTACGCGAGCATAAGAGAGGTTTACGCCAACAGAGAGTTTGTTGAACAACGAGCGTTCCTTCTGAGCGTCAAACACTGTATATGTAGTGTTGCTGCGCATGGTAAGACGACTATAATTGGAACGGTCATAATTGCCTCCAACAATACCATCCTGATGAAAATAACCCAAAGACAAATAATAGTTCACACGGTCGGAAGCTCCACTCATATTCACCTCATGGCTCATCACACCGGCATTATCGTTAAACACCTCATCCTGCCAGTCTGTTCCCTTGCCAAAGCTATATGGATCGTCATAGATAGGAGCCTGCCCTGCGTTCACAAGTCCCTCGTTCATCATAACCGCATACTCGGTGGCATTGAGCACATCACGATGTTTCCATGGATTTTGCCAACCATAAGAGAAGTTGTAGTTTACGCGCACCTTGCCTTTCTCGCCACCCTTTGTTGTGACAAGTATCACACCATTGGCGGCACGTGTACCATAGATTGCTCCTGAGGCAGCATCCTTCAACACCTCAATTGACTCAATGTCGCTCGGATTAAGATAATCAATACCGCCCTCAATAGGCATTCCGTCGACAATGTATAGTGGGTTGGAGTCGTTGATTGTGCCGATACCACGAATGCGCACCTGAGATGCAGCACCAGGTTGACCAGAGGCAGACGTAACTGTGACACCTGATGCCAGACCCTTAAGGGCATTGTCCACACGCACAGGAGCTGTACCAGCCAAGTCGTCGGCACTGACCTTGGCGATGGAAGCAGTCACTACACTCTTCTTCTGCACACCATATCCCACAACAACAATGTCGTTAAGAGTTTGGCGGTCTTCGCTCAACGTGAGCTTCATATTGTTGGCCACCTTAGTCTCAAGCTGACTGAAACCGATATAGTTGATGACAAGAGTCTGTCCGGGATTTGCCGCGATGGAGAATTTACCATCAATGTCGGTTATTGCGTTCTCTTTAGAGCCTTTCACCTTGATTGTTGCTCCGATGATAGGTTCGCCGTTTGTGTCAACTACCGTACCCGTGAACTTTTGGTTCTGGGCATAGAGCGATGTCGACAGCGACAAGGCGACTGCTGTTAATAATAACTTTGATTTGCTCATAAATTTAGGTATTTAGGTTTTTATTTATGTTGCTTTTTTAATGGCTAAGGATATTATTCCACTACTTCAACACGAATTTACTCTTCAGCATTATATTATCCGAGGCATTTCCAACCAGAGCATAAAACTCTCCATCCTCCGATTTCCATGCGCCAATGGCCTCATCATAGTAAGCAAGGGCATTGTTGTCGATGGTTATGTCGACGTCCTTCTGTTCGCCCGGCTCCAACCATACCTTCTTGAAACCCTTGAGTTCCTTTACAGGACGGTCGACTGACGACTTTATGTCTTTTATATAAAGCTGCACAGTCTCTGCTCCACGCTTCAATCCAGTATTCTTCACTGTGACTGTGAATGTCAGCTTGCCGTCGCGAGTCATTTCCTTTGCCGACTGTCGAAGGTTGCTCATGCTGAACGTAGTGTAGCTTAATCCGTGACCAAAGGCAAAGGTTGGCTTGATGTTGTTCTTGTCAGTCCAACGGTAACCTACATATATGCCTTCCTTATATTCCTCGTCAATTATCTTACTGAATCCGGCAGTCTTGTCCTTTGCACTGCGCCATGTGCCCGGATAAGTGTTTAAGGCATGTGCGCCGCAGTCGTTAAGACTCGCATACCATGTGAATGGCAACTTGCCACTTGGATTGGCATCACCCGTGAGCACATCAGCAATGGCATTGCCTGCCTCCGAACCAATAAACCAAGCCTGAACGATAGCCCCAACCTTGTCTTTCCATGGCATAGCCACAGCGTTGCCTGAGATATTGACGTAGACGAGACGCTTTGTGGTCTTGGCAAGAGCCTCAATGAGTCGGTTCTGGGCATATGGCAGTTCATACTGCTTACGGTCGTGACCCTCGCAATCTTGATAATCCGACTTGTTGAGTCCGCCCACCACAATCACGTAGTCGGCATTCTTTGCCTTCTCTACGGCTTCGGCAATGAGTTTACTCTCGGAGCGGTTGTCCTTCAACTTCTGACCCGTTGTCACTCCATTGTACTCACCCGACACGTCACCCACATATCCACGTGCGTAATCTACCTCAATATCGTTGCCAAATCTTTGGCGCAATCCTTCAAGAGGAAGTATCTCACGCTGCACCTTAAGCGAAGACGAGCCACCGCCAACAGTCATCATCTTGATGGCATTCTCGCCAACCACAAGTATGCGCTTAGCCTTGTTGCGGTCGATTGGCAATAAATTGCCGTTGTTCTGAAGCAGCACAATACCCTCGTCGGCTATTCTTCGGGCTGCCTCATAATGCGACTCCGAACAAAGGAAACCATGAGGACGATTGCGGTTCATAGTGGTACGGAAGAACAATCGCAGCACACGGCGCACCTTGTCGTCGAGTTCCTTGGTGGTGTATTTTCCGCTCTGTATACCTATTATATAAGGTGTAGCAAGAAAATAGTTCTCATAAGCATTGCTTGTGCCGGCGGAAAGTCCGTTGGTCCATGAGCCAAACTCCATGTCGAGACCATTCTTCACGGCTTGGTCGGTGTCGTGACAACCTCCCCAATCGCTCACAACCACACCATCAAATGCCCAGTCACCTTTCAGTATCTTGTTTAGCGTGTACTGGTTATGGCAG
The DNA here is from genome assembly GCA_934230685.1 of uncultured Prevotella sp. GTDB lineage: Bacteria > Bacteroidota > Bacteroidia > Bacteroidales > Bacteroidaceae > Prevotella. The sequence goes on from CAKQFF010000073.1 coordinate 7,292, forward strand.
TTGTGCTCATCTTTATAAAGGTTGTATGCTCCCATTATAGCCCATGCCTTGCCTTGCTCAACGGCTGCCTTGAAGGCAGGCAGATAGATTTCGTGCAAGGCACGGTCGCTTACAACCACATTCACTTGGTGGCGATATTCCTCATCATTGTTCAAGCAATAGTGCTTGACGCATGCCGATACGCCCATCGATTGCAATCCATGAACGTAAGGCACCACCATTGTAGATGCCAGATAAGGGTCTTCGCCCATATATTCAAAGTTGCGACCACCGAGAGGAGTGCGGTAGATATTCACTCCAGGACCGAGAATCATGTCCTTGCCACGATAAAGAGCTTCCTCACCAAGACTCTTGCCATAGACAAGTGACATATCAGGATTCCATGTGGCAGCGAGACATGTAAGCGCAGGAAAGGCAACACAAGAGTCGTTGGTCTGCCCTGCCTGCTCCCACTCATCCCAAAGCACATCTGGACGCACACCGTGAGGACCATCGTCTGTCCAGAAATCAGGAAAGCCCAAACGTGGTATTCCGGCAGAAGAGAATTTGCTTTGCGCATGTATCACACGTATTTTCTCTTGAAGAGTCATACGGGCAATAGCATCATCGATACGCCGCTCTATTGGTTGGGCTTCATCAAGATAGATAGGAGTCTGCTGAGCATTAGCTGTCATGCTACACACAACAAACATGCAAGTAGTTATAAAATGTTTCATATTTATGTGTAATGGTTTTTAGTTGACGCTTGCAAAGTTAATATTTGATTACGAATTAGCAAAGGCAAAGTGTTTAAAAAGTGGACTAAACAAACTTACAAACAAATGTATATCATTGACTATCAACACTAAATACACACATACAGTTTATTATAAAGTGGATGGTTAGTGAGACAATTTAGGGTTAATACCATTATTGCTAATGGGGGTATTTTGTACTAAATTACCCACATGTAGTATAAAAATGTAAATTAAAACAAAATTCTTTTTTTTACAGAAAATTTAAACAATGTGAAATTATCAATTGATTTTAATCATTTATCTTTGGTGTTAAAGATTTAATGATTAACTTTGCAAAGACAAAACAAACAAAGCATGGCTGCCTTATGGTAGCAAATCGACTTTAAGAAACCGATTTTCAACTAACTCATGACTGCTTATTTAGTTACAACTACTACAACAATCAAACAAAGCGTGCTCCGATGTGATGTCGGGGCACGTTTACATTCTTGCTTATTGAAAAATATTTTTCACCTATATTAATTATTTACTATGAGATTAATCATTGAAAAGGATTATGACCAGCTCTCAAAGTGGGCAGCTGAGCATGTAATTGAGCGTATCAA
>CAKQFF010000074.1 GCA_934230685.1 uncultured Prevotella sp.
GCACGAACATTCCCTTCCTGTTCATACTCCACTATATACTTGCCTATATAATACTTGGTATAGACCTCAGCAGTATTTTTAGCGTATTTTTTACAAGAAATCGAGCAAAACATTATATTTTATTTGAGCTTTTATATCTCCTTATTTCGGATGATACTATCGACTTATAAGTCATAAAAATAACACCACAGTACCAATTGAGTAACACTGCAGTACCAGTAGGGTGAAACTCCTGTACCAGCCGTATGAAACTCCAGTACCAGTTAGGCAACACTGGCGCGGTACTGGGATTACTACATCTGTTCAGTTATTTTAAAGGGCGGATGAACACATAAAAAACGGACTTGGCAAGAAAATTATGGGATTATGTTTGCGTATTAAAGAATTATGTCATATCTTTGCAACAGTGTAAGACAGTTAGACACTAAACGACAGCGAATAATTTCAAATCGTAACATACGATATTTAGTATAACATTTAAACATAATCAGCATGAAGAAAGCACTACTCTACAGCTTGATGGCGCTCACAGTAACATCGGCAACTGCGGGGAATGTTGTCCCTAAGTATGGTAAACTTGCTAAGTTGACTGAACAGTATGTCAACAAGAAGCATGGCCCACAGCTCGTGAAACTTCACGGCTTCAACGCGCCTGCAGCAAGCATTGCCAAGACATCAACAACATCTGCCACAAGCACTATGCAGGCAAAAGCCTACGGTTTCCTTTACGACGAGGACGGCAATGTGTGGTACTACACCCAGGACAATACCTATCGCAGCGATCAGTACAACGCTTATATCGACAAATCTATCATCAACCTCTACGACCAGAACCATAAACTGGCCGGCACTCTGACTGTGGACGTACCCGAGAATATGGACGTTAACCGCGTGGAGCCTTACGGCACCGTGACCAAGAAATTCTTTGATCTTGACAACAAGACCCAGGAAGTGCTCGTGGAGTTGCACCAGGTGGGCAATGCCGAAAACAACTATCAGGGTGCTTACTACACAAGAGCCTACCACATTGAAGACGGCTCATTGGCACAGGAATTTGCGGGTGCAGGCGTTTTCCTCAACATCCCCAAAAACTCTTGGTCGAAATACCAGCGTCTTATCATCAGCAACGCCAAGTTTGAAGCTGTGGATGGCAAGACCTATGAGGACGGTAGCCAATATTATACAACCAACGACTACGTTGACGTTTACAAACCTGCATCGTGGGGTAACGGTCCTGCCAAGGAGCATAGTTTCGTGGTTGACGAGGACTATACCTACTACGGCAACGACGGAGCACCAGTTCAGGTGTTCAATGTCAACGGCACACCTTATTATATGGTGTCGCACTACGAGAAACAATGGCTTAAGGGATACGACGAGACCAACTATGACCCTATCCCAACACCCGACAACCACCTTATCATAAAGACATACAACGAGAAGTTCAACCGCGTTGACTCGCTCGCAGTGCCTATCGAGAAGTCTGAGGACACCAACTTCCCAATGGCTCTTATCGGCAACTTCGGCTCGAAGACTCTCACCTCCGACTACTTCAAGAAGGACGGTAAGCTGGCTTACGTGGTGACCTTCTTCGACTACATCACCGCCCACGACGAGTTCCGCTATAAGTTTGTGGCCTACGACCATGAGGGCAACAAGATCAATGACATCTGCGACGGTGTATACGACACTTGGTTCGACCTCAACGCCATCAATGGCACAGAGGACCAGATGGCCTTTATGCAGTATGCAAGCGACGAGACTGCCCAGCAGCTTCGCATCGTCAACCTGCCTTCGTGCCAGGAGGCTACCATCATGCCGACAGAAATCGACGGCAACCTCATCAGCACTGTGATGAACCGCTATGGCAGCAAGGACAACTACAAGTATCTTATGAAGCTGAGCCACGGCATCGACGACGGCAACGGCAATGTTATAGCCCGCGTGGCATGGATTAATCCTGACCTGAGCGTTGACCACTACACATCGTTCAACCTTGGACAGCAGGCTGAGAACTTTGGCATGGTTCTCTCCGACAACTATCTCAATCCATACATGTTCGACACCAACGACAAGCTTGAGTTCTGCTACCAGGCAAAGATGAGAAACACTGAGACTGGAAAGCTCGACAACGTGTTTGTCATCGCCGACGAGGACGGCAACACCGTGCGCTCATTCTCAAGCAACGAGAACGGAGCGGCTGTGTCGGCAGGATGCTTCGACGCCACATCCACAAGAAAGGAATTCTATGTGCAGTATAACGACTCGGTGAACAATGTCTACAATCTTGAGTTCTACACCCTGCCTTTCGTGAAGTATGAGAAGGGTGGCGACGGCACCAAGGCCAACCCATACCTCGTGGCAACAGCGGGCGACCTTATCTCTATCAAGGATGAGCCTAATGCAAGCTACAAGATGGTGGACAACATCAATCTCGACAACTTCAACACCAGCAACGCTACATGGGAACCAATCGCAGCTTTCGGCGGCAACTTCGACGGCGACAACCACTCGATTGACAACCTCTACATCAACCATACTGCATCGAGCGTGGGTCTCTTTGGCGACCTTGCCGAGAAGGCCAACATCAGCAATCTCGTAATCACCAATCCTGAGATTGAGCTTACCAGCAACAACAGCTCTATCGGTGTGGTGGCAGCAAGTGCTGTGAAGAGCTCTATTAATAATGTACATGTGTTCAACGCCAACATAGAAGGCGAGAGCATGGGCATGATTGGCGGTATCGTTGGACAAGCAGCCCTTGAGACATCACTGAAGGCTGTGTCGTTGAACAACTCTTCGATCGTGGCTCCATCAGCAAGCAGCGTGGGCAGCATCGCCGGTGACATCCGCACATCAACAGTTATCTCTGCGGCAGCAGCCAACAATGTGAAGATAGAAGCCGACCAGACTGTGGGCGGTATCGTGGGTGCTGCAATGCAGTCGACCATCAACAACGCCAACGTATCCGACGCTAACCTCACAGCCAACAACACTATTGGCGGCATCGTGGGCAGCAGCAACATGTCGAATATCGACAAGGGCATCTTCGACGGAAATATCTTAGCCAAGAAAGCAAGCTGGGATGGCCTGGCAGCGGGCGGCATTGTAGGCTCTCTCGATTCTGACTGGAGTGGCAGCACAACAGCCATCATCACCAACAATATCGCCAATGGCACAATTAGCGTGGCTGAGGGTGAGGAGAGCGACGCTACTATCCACCGCATCGCAGGACGCACTATCGCCAACGAAGAAGATTGTGACTTGACCGAAAAGCGACTCGCCAACAACTTCGCCATAAAGGGAATGACCGTAAACGGCAATGCCGTTGAATCGGACGACGCTACAACTGTAGAGGGCAAGACTGCCACCAAGGACGAGCTTGGCAAGGCGGCTCTCGAGGCTATGGGCTATGCCTACGGCGACAACACAGACGCTCCTTGGAAGGAAGACGGAAAGGATATGCCTGTGCTCTATTTCGAGAACACACTCATGGCTGCCACTCTCTCGGAGAGCTACGTAAGCCTTAATCCTGATGAAGAGCATGAGCTGACAGCCAACTTCTACGGTGCCGACGCTCTGTGGGCAGAGATTACATCATCCGACAACAATGTTGTGGAGGTGCTTTCTACAGAAGCCAACGGTTCTGAATTCAAGGCCAACATCAAGGCCAAGAAGGCTGGCAAGGCTAACTTGAGCATTACACTCGACGACATCACATTGGTTTGCGAGGTGACCGTGGGCAATGCCACTGGCATCAACTCTGCAACAATAGGCAACGCAACTATGGCCATCATGCCGGGCAACGGATTTGTGAAGGCTGAGGGCGCAACATCGCTCGCCGTATACACTATCGACGGACGCAACGTAGCCAACGCCAACGGCGAGATGGTTGCTACAAGCCAGATGGGCAAGGGCACATTCGTGGTAGTTGCCAACTACAAGGACGGCAAGAAGGCCACTGCCAAGGTTATCGTGAAGTAACAACTAACCCAACAAAAGACATTCAGTTTTGAAACTAAATAATATTATTGTCACAGCCACGCTGCTCCTCTGCTCTGCGGAGGGCGCGCTGGCTGTGCCTGCTTATACAGGCACCATAAAAGTAAGGCAAGCCGACGGCACCGAGCTTTCGATAAGAATACACGGCGACGAGCGAGCCAATTTCGTGACCACTGACGATGGGTACCCTATTCTGCTAAACCAGAAGACGGGCAACTATGAGTATGCCACACTTGCAAACGGAACGCTTCGCTCAAGCGGCATAAAGGCTGCCAATGCCACTATGCGTACAGCCGAGACAAAGGCTTTGCTCGAGAGCTTCGACAAGAATGCCACTATCGCCGCTGCCAGGAGCAAGAAGGCAAGCGCATTCGCCCCTTCTGCCAAAGCAATGAAGGTGGGCGCGAAACCTATGAAAACTCTCACAAAGAACTTTCCACACGTAGGCGAGCAGCACGGCATCGTTATCCTCATGGAGTTTAACGACAAGGAGTTCACCACAATGGAGAATCCGAAGCAGTACTACACCGATGCCATGAACAAGGAGGGCTTTACAGCCGAGAATGGAGCCAACGGTAGTGCGCGCGACTTCTTCATTGCCAGCAGCAACGGTATTTTCCGACCTACGTTCGACGTTTATGGTCCGGTGAAGATCGACTATGCACAGCACGACGCAGGACAAGGCACCTACAACACCGAGATAAACATGGGAACATTGGTGAAGGCTGCCATCGAGGGACTGGACGATGTTGTAGACTTCGCACAATACGACCACGACGGCGACGGATATGTAGACAATGTGTATATCTACTACGCAGGAAACGGTGCAGCCGACTCGAATGACACGAACACCATTTGGCCTCACGCCTTCGACATGAGAGGTTGGGACATCGACCTTAAGACAAACGACGGGGTGAGAATAGGCAGCTACACCTGCAGCAACGAGGTTGACGGCACACGAAGCGGCAATCTGCCAACGGGCATTGGCACGTTTGTGCATGAGTTTGGACATTGCTTAGGGTTTGCCGACCACTATGACACCACCGACGCTTCTGCCAACTATACTCCAGGCAGCTGGGACACAATGGCGGGAGGTTCATACAACAACAACGCCAACACTCCCCCACTCTACTCTTCATTTGAGCGTTACGAACTCGGTTGGCTTACTCCTGAGGACATCACTCATCGTACTGACGCGCTGAACGAACTGCCTAACCTTGGCGACTCAAACAAGGCTTACAAGGTGAGTGTGCCGGGCAAGGACAACGAGTATTTCCTGCTTGAGAACCGCCAACAAACTGGTTGGGACGCTTATCTGCCCAGCTCAGGAATGCTTATATGGCACATCGACGACGACAAGACGGTGTGGAAGAACAACGAGGTGAACAATAATCCCATCCACCAGCACGTGGACATCGTGGAGGCCAACGGCAAGCCTTCGGCCCACCAATACTATCAGAGCGGTGTGCCTTTCCCCGGCTCAAACAATGTGATGGAGCATAAGTTCAAGTCGTGGGACGGCCAAGGGCTGCTCGACATCGAGAATATCACCGAGACAGAAGGCGTTGTGTCGTTCATCGTGGCAGGTGCCGACTCTGGAATAGAAAAGCCAAGCGTCAATGTAAGCGACGTCAGCTACAAGGGTTTCAGTCTCAGCTGGGACAAGGTGGAGAAGGCAGACAAGTATATTCTCGACATCAAGAAGGTGGAGAAGGACGGCAGTCTGACTGAGATAGACGGATTCACCGACAAGGAGATCAGCGGAGAATCAGTCTATGTGGACAATGTTGAGGAAAACAGCACATATCTGGTAAGCCTCAGCAGCTGCATTAAGTCGTTCTACTCAGAGGCTGACACGAAGACCGTAGACACACCCGCAATGCCTTTCACCGAGAAGCAGGTGGCTAACGTTAAGGTGAGCGAGATTACCAATACGTCGTTCTCTGCCTCATGGGACGCCATGGAGGATGTGCAAGGCTACATCGTCACCTTGTCAAAACGAGCCTACGACGGCGAGGAGACGAGCACAGCCTACGACTTCAGCGACCGTAAGGACGGAATGCCAGCGGGATGGACCACCAACAGCAACAGCTTCATCAGCAGCGAGGGATACTATGGCGAGGCAGCTCCTGCCATGCGTCTGTCTACCGACGGCAGTTATCTCATTGCCAACAACAGCAATGCCTTGGCAAGCAAACTGAGCTTCTGGTACTATATAGCCACACCTTCAGAGGGTTCGGCTATCAACATCGAAACCATGCGCAACGGCGAATGGACCACAGAACAATCGATTGAAGCCTCAACAAAGAAGAAGGAGACCATGACGATTGACTTTAAGCCTACCGCATCCGTAAGGATTTCGTTCAAACGAGAGGGCAAGGCAAACGTGCTGATTGACGATGTGAAGGTGAGCGGCAACAGCGTGAAGAATCATCCTCTCGACAGATACAACATGAAGAATGTGGAGAATGCGACCACATATACCTTCGACAACCTGGAGGGCTCAACCGAATATAGCCTCACAGTGCAGGCTGTATGCAACGGCGAGAAGACCAAGCCTTCGGCTGAACTTGTGGTTGCCACAAGCAATGGTGAAAGCTCCATCGGCTCTATACATTACGCCGACACCACAGGAAGTAAGGTATACGACCTTTCGGGCAGAGAAGTAATCAACGAAAATGCCAAGGGCGTTTACATCAAGAAGGTGAACGGAAGAATGGTGAAAGTAGCGAGATAGATTTAAAGAGGAAAAGGGTGTAAAAGCAACATTTTACACCTTTTTTCTTTTTTATCACAATAAATTGTAGTACATTTGCATGTAAATTACTGATAATAAACACATTATTAATATAAATACAGAAAATATGAAAAAGTCTTTACTCACAGTGGTTGCCATGATGGCAACATGCAGCGCTGTAATGGCGCAGAACGGTATCGTTGAAGTACCTGACGCAGAAGGTCACGGTTTTATGGCAACAACCATGTCGCCTAACGGTAAGTACATTGCCGGTTCAGACGCAATGACACAGGGTGGATTCTTGTTCGACCGCGAGAGCAAGCAGATCGTAACCTTCGACCCACTCGACATCACCGAAGGTGTAGACACCGATCTTCAGATAAAATCAATCTCAAACAGTGGTTTGGCAGTAGGATGGAACGGATATGCCAGCACATTCGATTTCGCTACAAAGAAATGCACCACTTTCGGTGAGGTAGACCAGTACTTGTTCCTCGGCATCAGTCCTTCGGGCAACTACATCGTAGGCGCACGCTATGACGACGGCAACGAAGAGGGCACACCTTGCATCTTCAACAATGGCACACCGATAGACCTGCCGGAACCAACCGACAAGTTCCTCGGCTACGCCTCAGCAGGTGCATCAGCATTGTCGGTTAGCGACGACGCTACCATCTCTGGCTATTTCGTAGACGACATGGCTACACGCCCTGCTACAATATGGACTCCTAACAAGGATGGAAAGACATTCTCGGTTTATCCTATCTCACGTCGTTACTTTGCTCCGTCGGCAGAGTCGGAACTTCCTTTCGCAACATTCACTTGCGACCAGACCACAATGAGTCCTAACGGCAAGTGGCTCGTAATCAACTACGAGAAATACGTGGATGCATGGGAGTCGGTAGTAGGTGTAGCACGCTACAACCTTGAGAACGACTCAGTAGAGTTCTTCACTCCAAATGCTGAGGAAGACGAGCGCTTCGAGGATGCAGGCAGCGAGGTTTACGGATGCGCTGTTTCTGACGAGGGTACTATCGTTGGTTTCTACGGTGGCGCATACGGTCCGCGCGTAGGCTTCATGTGGAAGAATGGCGAAAGCACTATCCAGACTCTTTCTACAGCATTCCCTGGTGCCACAAGATTGGCTGAGTATGACGAAGGTTACTTCAACACTCCATGCGGCATCTCTGCCGACGGTCGCTACATCACTGGCTTCGCAGCCGTTACTCCTGCCGGTGCTGATGAGGACGATTATGTACAGGACACTTACGTTTCTTGGATTCTCGACACAGAGGATGAGTCGGCTACAACAGCTGTAGAGTCAGTAGCCAAGGACAACAACAAGGTTGCCAAGGTTAAGGCTCGCTACTCTCTCGACGGTATGCGTCGCGACGGCAAGTTCAAGGGTGTGAACATCCTTCGCATGACCAACGGCAAGACTGTTAAGAAGATCGTGAAATAATAATAAGGCAAAGGAGAATACACCTTATATAATACTAATAAAGCCCAGGGCATTGATTGCTCTGGGCTATTTTTTTTGTAAAACATTATCTATAAGTATGTATTCATATTTTTTATAAATGTGCGGAAATCTATAGAAGTGGAGGGTATATCAAGACTCCTACAATGCGGGCTGAAAGCCCAATGTTCTCCATAGCCCAGTGGCAGCGCCCTGGGTATATAGCGTTCAATAAACAATGCGCCCTGTAAGGGCAGCTTTAATATTCCATTGTTTTATAGTTGCCCTTACAGGGCGCGTTTGTTCGTAAATACCTTATACCCAGGGCGTTGCCCTACCCTTTATACACATCTACCCTTTATACACATCTTTGACAATTCTCAACATCTCACATT
>CAKQFF010000075.1 GCA_934230685.1 uncultured Prevotella sp.
ACGCAGTCGCCGCCGGGCGAGGGTATCCAGACGGTAATATCTCCGCTGCCGGACAGCAGTTCCTCCTTGAAAAGCTGCGGTGTGACGTCATCGTCAAACCAGCTTTCATCGGCGATAGTGCCGTTTAGGAACAGCGTTCTCTCCGGGTTCTGCTCCTGTGTTTGCTCGTTCTTCACTATCTTGTTTGTCCACTTCCAGAACTTCTTCATTAGAATTATCCTCCTCTCTGTCAGCCGCCGCAAAGATACCCGCGTCAGCCAGCTTAGTCATATTGCCGTTTATGAGATAAAGGTCACCGCCGTCCTCAGCAGGAATTCGGTCGAGATTTTCAAGCTCCCGAATGTCGTTTGCGGACATCCAGCCGTTCTGCCTTGCGGTAGCGTACCCGCTCATGCGGCTTGCGTAATCGCCGCGCAGCAGTCCGTCAACATTGAACTTGATAAAATACTCCTGCTTCTCGCTTGGGGTAAGCAGGGAGCGCATCATGCTCTGTTCCCACCGCACAAGCCAGGGTTCAAGGGTGTATTTCACGAATTCAAGCGACTGCTGCTCGATATTAGAAAAGCTCGATTTTTCAAGGTCGCCGACCATATGCGGCGGCACTCTGAAAATTCGAGCAATTTCGTTTATCTGAAATTTGCGTGTTTCAAGGAACTGCGCCTGCTCCGGAGAAATACTGATAGGTGTGTATTTCATACCTTCCTCAAGCACAGCAACCTTTCCACTGTTGGAACTCCCGCCGAACTGCGACTGCCATGCTTCACGAACCTTTGTCGGGTCCTTTATTGTGCCAGGGTGTTCAAGGACGCCGCTTGGCGCTGCGCCGTTCGCAAAGAACTTTGCGCCGAACTCTTCGGTCGCAATTGCAAGCCCTATAGCGTTCTTCGCCATTGCGATCGGCGAGTAGCCCACAAGCCCATCAAAGCCAAGCCCTGGGATATGCAGGACATCGCCCGGCGATAGAATGACTTCATATTCCTTGCTGCGGATTGCCTCATCTGAGCCGCGATAGTATTTGTAGTACAGATTTCCGTTGGAATCACGGTCAACCGTCATTCGGTTCGGCATAAGCTGGTACAGAGCTATGACCTCGCCCTTTCCATTGCGGATAACCTGCGCGTATGCGTTGCCCCAGAGGAGCAGGTGCGTCATAAGCGTTTCACGGAAAATAAACGAGGTCATTTCGGGATTCGGTTCATCATGGAGCAGGCGGTAAAGCGAGTGCGTGACCGCTTTTTCCTTGCCGCCGTCCTCTCTGTATTTGTAGACGTGCAATGGTAATCCCGCCACGGCTTCCGACAGCACTCTAACACAGGAATACACGGCGGTCATCTGCATTGCGGAACGCTCGGTTACATTCTTTCCCGCCGTAGAACTTCCCGTAAAGAAACGGTAGGAACTGCCCGCTGTGCTGTTTTTAGGCTTGTCCCTTGAATGGAACAGGCTGCTGAAAAACTTCATGTAGTCAGTCCTTTCGTAAAATTGGCATAAGAAAAGCACCTGCCATTGCTGACAGATGCTTAACAATTATTCTGTTGTGTTATATAAACTTTTTCATCACGCGAGTGTAATCTCGCTTTGCGTTGAAAACCGCATTAACGTATACCGTGTTTTCTTCCTTGACATAATAATAAAACATGAGGTAATTATCATGAATGAGAAAACGATATCCGTTACTCACAAGAACCCTTTCCTTGGGTAGCGAGCCGCTTTCCGGCAGTATTTCGAGATTTTTGCATTTTTCTCTTAGCTTGTTTACAAAACGGATCGCAATATTCTTATCCTTTGACTGCTTAGCAATATAAAAGGCTATATCACGAAGATCAGCTTCTGCCGTATCAGTGAATATTACTCTGCAATTCATACATCAAGGTTCTCCAGGTCGTTTAATAAATCGTTGAATACATCATCAGCGCTGTGGACTCTTCCAAGCCTTATATCATCCATGCTTTGCGCAAGGTGAGCATACAGAGCAAGTTTTTCTTCAAGCTCGGAAATATAGTGCATGGTCTGCTGATAATCCTCATGGCTCAGAAGTACAGTATCCTCCTTGCCGTTAACCGTGATTGCTACCGGATTATCCCTTGTAAGTGCGGAAATCTGAGCGTAATTAGTGCGAATGTCCTTTGATGGTCTTATTGAAATAGAGTTTGTCATAAAAAACACCTCCTATGTTGGTAGTCATATTATATCACAATTATGCTACTTTGTCAATAAGATTATACGCGTCAGATAAAAAGTATTCCTCTTTCATCATAAACACTAGCCCCGTGGTCATTTCCGCAGCGGATAGCCCGGTCGAGAGCCATGATTGTTGCCACAGCTCCGTCAATCTTCTCGGTGGATTTTTCCTTGTCAGCCTTGATGTTACCGGCAGGGTCGGTGCGAATGTAGATATTGTCCATGTTCCACCGCAGAACAGGGTGACCTCCGTGCGCTATCTTCTGTTCAAGCACCAGTTTCATCAGTTCCTTTGTCGGCGGGGACATATCCTTGAAACCCTGTCCGAAAGGCACAACTGTGAAGCCCATTCCCTCGAGGTTCTGAACCATTTGCACAGCGCCCCAGCGGTCGAAAGCTATCTCTCGGATATTGAAACGTTCGCCGAGCAGTTCGATGAACTGCTCGATAAAACCGTAGTGAACTACATTTCCCTCGGTAGTCTGCAAGAAACCCTGACGCTCCCACACATCGTAAGGAACATGGTCGCGGTTTACTCGAACAGTCAGATTATCCTCGGGAATCCAGAAGTACGGCAAAATGATGTATTTATCCTCATCATCAAGCGGTGGAAAAACAAGAACAAAAGAAGTAATATCTGTTGTAGAAGAAAGGTCAAGCCCGCCATAGCAGACGCGCCCCTCCAGTTCGTCCTCATCTACAGCGAATGCGCACTTGTCCCATTTCTCCATAGGCATCCAACGAACCGCCTGCTTTACCCATTGGTTCAGGCGAAGCTGTCGGAAAGCGTTCTCCTCGCCGGGGTTTTGCTTGGCAGATTCGCAGGCGGCTTTGACCTTGTCGATTCCGACAGTAATATCAAGGCTCGGGTTGGCTTTCTTCCACACTTTCGGGTCAGTCCAATCGTCCGATTCATCTGCGCCGTAAATCACGGGATAAAAAGTAGGGTCGATTTTCCGACCCTCGATTATATCCTTGGCTTTCTGGTGCGTTTCGTAGCAAATGCTGTGGGTGTCAGTTCCGGCGGTGGTTATAAGAAAATACAGCGGCTGCATTCTCGCGTCACCAGAGCCTTTGGTCATTACATCAAACAGTTTGCGGTTCGGCTGGGTGTGCAGTTCGTCAAACACAACTCCGTGGATATTGAAGCCGTGCTTGCTGTACGCTTCTGCAGAAAGCACCTGATAGAACGAGTTGGTTGGCGTGTATATTAGCCGCTTCTGCGATGCTAAAATCTTCACTCGCTTGGAAAGCGCAGGGCACATTCGCACCATATCCGCCGCCACATCGAACACGATAGCCGCCTGCTGTCGGTCAGCGGCGCAGCCGTAAACCTCTGCTCGTTCCTCTCCATCGCCGCAGGTAAGGAGCAGCGCAACACCGGCGGCAAGTTCGGATTTGCCTTGCTTCTTCGGTATCTCAATGTATGCCGTATTGAACTGTCGGTAACCGTTCGGCTTCAGCGTTCCGAACAAATCTCGGATTATCTGCTCCTGCCAGTCGATGAGTTCGAATGGCTTTCCCGCCCATGTGCCTTTGGTGTGGCACAAATTCTTGATGAACATGACCGCATAGTCGGCGGCTGACTTATCGTACACCGAGGTTTTCTGCTTGAACTTTGTCGGCTTGTACTTTTTCAGTTTTCGCATTGGTTTCACCCTCTCAGAACGAGAAAAACCGCCTTTCGGCGGCTTTCGCAAGTGTTTAGTTGTATTCGTGAATCAGAATTGCAAGCGCCGTTTCAGCTTCGTGGGTCAGCGGCTCAATATCCTCGCCACGGTCGTAGTTGTAAACGACCCTGCCGTCCTGCTTTAACATCAGCTTGGAAATTCTGCCGCCGCTGATTCCGTATTCTTCGCTCGGCTCTTCGTAATGCTTTATCCAGTAGTTTACCGAAACCATTCTGCCGTTGCTGTCCTTAACTCCGATTGCGCCCTGTTTCCACATAATCTTTTCCTCCATGTGTTTTTTGTTGTACACATATTAACTCTAAAGCCGCATTATATCAAGCGATTTTCGGATAATATAGTACACAAATATCAGCGGTCAGAATTGTGAGTTCTATTGTGAATGATACTGATAATTTTTTCCTGCTCGTCAGCGGAAACACCTATGCTTTCTAAGGCCTCCCGTGTGCCGCAATCTGGGCAAATCTGCGTGTTTGGGTACTTTCTCGAAAACGCAGGATACCCGCCGTACTGCGCCCCACAGCGGGGGCAGGTGCGAAGTCCTGTTGCGTTATCTGATTTCATGGGCAGCCCTCCTGCTGTTGTTCAGCGCTTCGAGAAGAATGCTCTCGTCAAAGCCGAAATTGCTGTAACCCTCAAGGCAAGTCCGAACATACGAACCGCTCGGCAAGCCCAGCGGACGCTCCTCGTGCATAATGTACACGAAAGCCTTTCTGACCACTGTCTTGCTCGAAAAGTACCTCACGGGCAGTTCCAGTTCGGCTTTGTAGTAGAAAGCCGGAAAGCCCTCGTACACATCAAGCCGCTGCTCATCGGCAGGTTCGACTGCCCAGACTGCAACAGGAACTTCTGCTCCAGATTTCGGTTCGATTGTGAGGTAAGCGCCTGTCTTGCTGCCCTTGAAAAGCAGTTCGTAGTCCCTGATTACCGCAGTCACCACGGGCTTTGCCGTAGGACACCGCAGTGCCATTTGCTGCAGGTTCAGATTACTGCCGTAGGCTAAATAATAACGTTTCATAGTGATAATCCTTTCCGAAAGGTTCAATTTCAGAAATCACCTTTCTACCACCAAAAGCCCCACAGCGTGGGGAGTTGGGGGCAGGAAGCTAATTCCTGCTTACTGTGGTCTGCCGTTGCGGAAAGCCGTATCGCCCTCAAGCCGCTTGGTGTAAAGCTCCCTTGCGGTCTTGAATTCATCGCCAATGAACCCGAGCCGTAAAAGCCATGTTCTCATTGCGTACTTTGGGTTTTCGGTCTGCTGAGGATTTGCGCTTGCGGTCTTAACCTGCTTGGCAAGCTGGCTGAGCGCCAGGCAAAGCTGAATGTAGCTTTTCAGCTGACCTGCATGCAGTCCGTTTTTCTTGTCGCCCGAGGGAGCGTCAAACTGGAAAAGTCTGAATTCAATCGTTCCCTTTGTAAAGGTTGCGTGGAGATTCAGCATATGGTAGCGGCTTTCGTTGTAGTGCGCCGACCTGCCGTAATCTGCGTTCTGACTGCCGTACCAGGTGTCCGCAAGCGCCGCCATGGTTTTCGGCTTTTTGCGGTTGAGTTCCACCAGGAAATCCTTGCTGACCGTGCGGCAGTAGCGGTTCATGCGGTTTCTGTCAAGGTTCAGTGCGCTTGCTAAAAGGCTTTCGTGGCTTGCCATAATGTTTGCGAGGTTTCTCAGGCTCTGCGGCGTGTGACCCTTTGCTCCGATGTGAATGTGAACTCCGCAGCCCCTTGTAGCATCGCTCTTTGCGCCTGCCTTGCGAAGTCTGCGGATAAGCTCCTGCAGGGTTTCCATGTCTGCGTAGGTGAGTATCGGGGTTACCATTTCGCACTTTTCGCTGTCCGGTCCGTGAATGCTGACGTCCTTCTGGAACTTCCACTCTCGACCCTCGCTGTCCCATGCGGAGTAGGTGCAGTAACCGTTGCGGCCTGCGGTGTTCTCATGGCGGCGAGTGCCGAAAAACTCGGCGGCAATCTGCGCGGCTTTTGCTCTTGTAATGCTGTTCATCTCAACCTCGACCCCTATGGTCTGGTTCATCATTTCCTTGATCTGCTTGGTGGTTTTCTCGTTCATTTTTGTTTCCTCCGCTTGTGTGTTTTCCTTTCGGTGTACACATATTAACTCTAAAAGCAGTATATAGCAAGCGGTTTTACCACAATATATTGAACGAAATACACACGCAGAAATTGTTTATATCAGCCACGGATTTTGCGAACTACATCAACACCGAGAACAGCATTCAGCCCGGAGCCGTTGTCCCAGCGGACGAGCAGATTTCCTGCGTCATCGACCCCTTGAACCGTGCCGCAAGTACCTATCGGCGGCGCCTGGAAATCGTCCATTGAAACAAGCTCTACTCGGCAGCCGACAGGGTATTCTCTGCGGTACTGCTCAATCTGCTCCTTACTCGGAAGCTTCATTTGCAGCACCTCCATTTCTGAAAGCCGATGAACCCGTGAGGTTTCTCAGCAGTATCTTCCGCTCGGCTTTGTACTCCGAACCGATGAATCCCAGTCGCAGGAGAAAGCAGCGGAATGCGTACTTATCGTTGTCGATTTCCTTTTCCTTAGCCGTAACTCGCTTTGCATTTGTGGCGAGTTCGCAGAGTGCTGAAATAAAATGCGTGTATGCCTTGCATTCATCAGCACCGCAGTTTGCGAACCAGGTAAACTTCACCGTGCTGTCCGTGACCTCAATCGACAGGCTATCCACCGCTAAGGCTCTGCGGATAAGTCTGCCTTTTGCGTCAAGCAGCTTGGTGAGGTTTCCGACCGCTGTGCTTTCAAGCGGAACTTCCACTGTAAGCCCCACAGTTTTGCCGTGTTCAGCGCTGTCGGCGGCTGCGGGTACTTTCTCGGTATCCGTTTCCGGCGGTTCTGTAGCGGCATTCTCGGCGATAAATCCGCGCTCCGCAAGGAATTCAAGCAGGTCCTCGATTTCTTCGCTGTCGGCTCTATCATCAAATTCAAGGTTGCCCTCACGGGTCACAGTGAAGTAGTCGATTCGGTATGCGTAGGTCGGGGTCCTCATGTAAACTGCGTCCGCTCCCGTGAACTCGCTGATGGCTTTTACAAGCGGTTTTCTGTCCTGCGCGTTGTAGTAAATTGTCATGGCATTTGCCCTCCTTTGCGTACATATTAACTCTGAAAGGCACATATATCAAGCCGTATTACTACACAATATTTTCAGGGGTTAGCTGTGTACAGTACACAATCAGTAGAATTATTCTGCTGGAATGTCCAGTTCGGAATAAGCAATCGTCTTTCCGTCACGAACCACAGACACATTCTCCGCAGAACCTACCTGCTCAATATACCTCTTCACGATTACATCACAGAATTTTTCATCAAGTTCGATGGTGTGGCAGATTCTGTTCGTCTGCTCACAAGCGATAAGCGTACTGCCAGAGCCGCCGAACGGGTCAAGGACGATACAGTTGCTCATGCTTGAATTCTTTATGGGGTAGGCAATAAGCGGAATCGGCTTCATTGTCGGGTGGTCGCCGTTCTTTTTCGGCTTGTCAAACTCCCATATTGTCGTCTGCTTGCGGTCGGAGTACCACTGATGCTTGCCGTTTTTCTTCCAGCCGAACAGGCACGGCTCGTGCTGCCACTGATACGGCGAACGACCGAGAACCAGCGACTGCTTCTTCCAGATACACGTTCCGGAGAGATAGAAACCCGCATCGGAGAATGCTTTTCTGAAATTCAACCCCTCTGTATCTGCGTGGAAAACATAGATGCTTGCATCGTTCGCCATGACTTTCTCCATGCAGGTGAAAGCGTCAAGCAGGAACTGATAGAACTTATCATTTTCAAGATTATCGTTCTTGATTTTTCCTGCCGAACCCTCATAATTCACATTGTAGGGCGGGTCGGTAACTACCAGGTTTGCCTGTTTTCCGTTCATAAGAACTTCGTAGGTTTCCGGCTTGGTGCTGTCGCCGCAGACAAGTCTGTGGTTTCCGAGCAGCCAAAGGTCGCCGGGTTTTGTTATGCAAGGTTTTCCCAATTCACCATCAACATCGAAATCATCGTCCTTGGTATCGGAATCCTCGTCAAAGAATGCGGCGAGTTCCTTTTCATCAAAGCCCGTCAGACCGAGGTCGAAATCGTCTGCCTGCAAAGCTTCAATTTCAACTTTCAGCATTTCCTCGTCCCAACCTGCATCGAGAGCCATTCTGTTGTCGGCGATTATGTACGCTTTCTTCTGAACTGGTGTGAGGTAATCAACAAATACGCAAGGCACTTCGGAGATATTTTCTGCCTTGGCGGCAAGAATTCTTCCGTGACCTGCTATGACGTTGAAATCCCTGTCGATTATAACGGGATTTATAAACCCGAACTCACGTAGTGAGGAACGCAATTTGTTCAGCTGTTCCGGCGAGTGGGTTCGGGCATTGTTGACGTATGGTATCAGCTTATCTATCTGGACAAGCTGCATTTCACTGGTCGTATTCATCTGACGTTTCTCCTTTTCAGAACCTTGTGCAGACCCTTGCGGGCGTCCGCAGTATTTCCTTTAACAGCCTGTCCCTTGATTGTTCGGTATTGCTGTACGGTAAGGTTCGGACGGTTGCCTTTGAGTTCTCTGAAAAAATCTATTATGTCCTTTGACATAGCGTTATCCTTTCCTGGAACGCAAGAGCCGTTCCATTGAATCGTTCAAATCATCACCGACTGGCTCGGTGCA
>CAKQFF010000076.1 GCA_934230685.1 uncultured Prevotella sp.
CCTTAGCTCAGTTGGTAGAGCAACTGACTCTTAATCAGTGGGTCTAGGGTTCGAATCCCTAAGGGTGTACAAAAAATAGTGTTGGCTTAACGGTCAACACTATTTTTTTTGCTTGTATTTTTGCAAAAACAATATCCATAGTGCAATATTTATTATGCTTTGACGTTATAATAAATAATGAAAAATATAATTCTTAACATATTATTAGTAGTGGTGGGCGCAATAATGTTTTGTGCCTGCAACGATGACGACACGTTCACAACTTCGCCAGGCAATATGCTGACATTCTCAACCGATACTGTGCGACTGGATACTGTATTCTCGACAGTGCCTTCGTCTACACGCTCGTTTTGGGTATACAATAAGTCGGGCGACGGGTTGAGATGTACAACCGTGCGACTTGAGGGAGGCAATCAGACTGGATTCCGTGTGAATGTGGATGGAGTTTACCTGAGTCCTGAGCAAGGCTATAAGGCAACCGATGTTGAGGTGCGCAACAAGGACAGCATACGTGTGTTTGTGGAGCTGACCTCGGTAGCTGCAAATAGTGACTTGCCAAAACGTCTTGCCGACAATATTGTGTTCACGCTTGAGAGTGGGCGAGAGCAGAAGGTGGCTATTGACGCTTGGACATGGGACGCACGTTTCTTGCGCAACTGTACTGTGAGTAAGGACTCCGTGATAGAGGCTGATGGCAAGCCACTTGTTGTGTATGGCATGATGAAGGTGAACGAGGGTGCCACGTTGACTGTGTCGCCTGGTGTGACCATGTATTTCCATTCGAATGCAGGAATCAACGTTAACGGAAGACTCTTGTGTAAGGGTACGGCAGAGAAGCCCATTGTGTTGCGTGGCGACAGACTCGACAATATGTTTGACTATCTGCCCTACGACCGTGTGAGCGGACAATGGCAGGGAGTGAATATCGGCGAGACTTCGTATGGCAACGAGATTGACTTCACCGACTTGCACAGTTCTTTCACTGGGCTGCGTGTTGACTCTTCGGATGTGTCGCGACAGACTCTTGCTTTGCGCAACAGTACGATACACAACTGTCAGGGAACAGTTCTTGATATAGTAAACTCGAAAGTGACAATAGAGAATTGCCAGTTGACCAATGCTCTTGGCCATTGTCTGTCGGTGGACGGAGGAGACGTGACTGTAGACAACTGCACTATCGCCCAGTTCTATCCTTTTGATGGAGCGCGTAGCAGTGCCCTGTATATATCCGGTGCCACTTATCCTTTGCCAAACTTCGTTTGTCGCAATACCCTTATCACTGGTTATGCCGATGATGAGCTTATGGGAGGAGTGCCTGCCAACGACAGCGAGAATGACTTCAACTATTCATTTGCCAACTGCATAATACGCATTCCTGAGGTGGACGACGAGGAGTTGGATCATTACGAGGATGTGGTGTTTGAGGATGTCAAGGACACTGTGAGTCTTGGCAGAAAGCATTTTGTGCTTGTGGATGGCGACAACCAGCACTATGATTTCCATTTGCGCAAGGAGTCGGCTGCCATTGACAAGGCAAATGCTAAGACATCAACCAAGACCGACCGCGACGGACGAGAGCGTGACAATACTCCCGACATTGGTGCCTATGAGTATGTCAAGACAGAAGAATAATAGTGTAAAAATATAATCTTAAGTCAATATGAAACAAATCAACCTCAACATCTGTATCACTCACTGCCAGCTTGATGAACTGTCGGCCGATGACCGCGAGCTTGTGGATAGCGCTCTCAAGGCTACCGACAACGCTTATGCAGAATACAGCCACTTCTATGTGGGAGCTGCCTTGCGTCTTGCCAACGGCAATATAGTGATAGGAGCCAACCAAGAGAATGCCGCATTTCCTTCAGGATTGTGTGCTGAGCGTACAGCAATATTTGCGGCACAAGCCAACTATCCCGACCAATACGTTACGGCTCTTGCCATTGTAGCCCGCAACGACAATGGATTGCTTGAGGAACCAGTAAGTCCGTGTGGGGCATGCCGCCAGGTGATACTCGGCATAGAAGATAGATATAAGAAACCGATCCGCATAATGCTCTACGGTAAGCGTGGCGTGTACTGCGTGTCTTCGATAAAAGACTTGCTGCCGTTGTCGTTTGTAGACTCAAGTATGGAATAGGAGAAAATGGTAATTGCCAATTCTGTTCAATAGAATTGGCAATTGCCACTACTTTCTCATTTTTACTGCATTAAATAGTTCTAATAGTTTCACGCTTTCCTTTTTTTTTCGTAATTTTGCACGAAATAATGCGAAGAAACAAATATATAACACATATTTAAATATGAGCAAACAAGTAGAAAAAATCAAAGAATTGGTCGCAAAGCGCGAGCAGGCACGTCTCGGCGGTGGCGAAAAGGCTATCGAGAAGCAGCACGCACGCGGCAAATACACAGCACGTGAGCGCATCGAGATGCTTGTAGACGAAGGTTCGTTCGAGGAGTATGACATGTTCAAGAAGCACCGTTGCACTAACTTCGGCATGGACAAGAAGCACTTCTATGGCGATGGTGTTGTTGCCGGTAGCGCAACAATCAACGGCCGATTGGTATATGTATATGCTCAGGACTTCACCGTTAACGGTGGTTCGCTCTCTGAGACTATGGCACAGAAGATTTGCAAGGTGATGGATATGGCCATGACAATGGGCGCACCTGTTATCTGCATGAACGACTCGGGTGGTGCACGTATTCAGGAGGGTATCTGCGCTCTTGCCGGCTATGGCGAGATTTTCGAGCGTAACATCCTTGCTTCGGGTGTGATTCCACAGATTTCTGCTATCATGGGTCCGTGTGCAGGCGGTGCTGTTTACTCTCCGGCTCTTACTGACTTCATCATCATGAAGGAGCAGACTTCGTACATGTTCCTTACTGGTCCGAAGGTTGTGAAGACTGTCACTGGCGAGGATATCGATGCCGAGCACCTTGGTGGCGCTTCTGTACACGCTACAAAGAGTGGTGTCACTCATTTCGCAGCCAAGACAGAGGAAGAGGCTATCGAGATGATTAAGAGCTTGCTCTCGTTCATCCCGAGCAACAATACTGAGGAGGCTCCGCGTGTAGAGTGCAACGATCCTATCAACCGCATGGAGGATTCCCTCAACGAGATTATCCCTGACGACCCCAACAAGGCATACGATATGTACAAGGTCATCGGTGCCGTTACCGACAATGGCGAGTTCTTCGAGATTCAGCCTAAGTTTGCCAAGAACATCATCATCGGTTTCGCACGTTTCAATGGCCAGAGCGTTGGTATCGTAGCCAATCAGCCGGCAGCCTATGCAGGTGTACTCGACGTGAACGCAAGCCGCAAGGCAGCACGTTTCGTTCGTTTCTGCGATGCTTTCAACATTCCTATCGTGTCGCTTGTTGACGTGCCTGGATTCCTTCCAGGTACTGGTCAGGAGTATAATGCAGTTATCCAGCACGGTGCTCAGCTTCTTTATGCTTACGGCGAGGCTACTGTACCTAAGATCACCATCACATTGCGCAAGAGCTACGGTGGTTCACATATCGTGATGGGTTGCAAGCAGCTGCGTTCAGACCTCAACTTCGCATGGCCTTCATCAGAGATTGCCGTTATGGGTGCCAGTGGTGCTGTTGCAATTCTTTGTGGCAAGGAAGCTAAGGCAAAGAAGGAGACAGGAGAAGACGTTAAGGCATTCCTTGCAGAGAAGGAAGAGGAGTATACCGAGAAGTTTGCCAACCCATACGAGGCTGCTTCATACGGTTATATCGACGACGTTATCGAACCGCGCAACACACGTTTCCGCATCTGTCGTGGTTTGGCTCAGCTTGCTACAAAGCGTCAGCAGTTGCCAGCCAAGAAGCATGGTTGCATGCCGATGTAATAACAATGAGAAATGTTGAATGTTAAATGTTAAATAGCATTGGCCGACAAGACAATATTGATTTAGCATTTAACACTCAACACTTAACATTAATAATAATAATGAAAGTGGACAAGAATATTTATGCTGCCATTGCCATGGCTCTTTATGAGTATCAGGGCAATAATGTTCATGACAAGGAGCCGGGCTTCATTACAATCAAGCCGCGTCAGACTATGTGGAACGCAAAGTTCTTGAGTTTAACAGCAAAACCGTAATTACAAAGAAATGAAGGAATTTAAATATACAATCGACGGACAGGAATACAAGGTCCAGATTGAGGATGTTGAGGGCAATATCGCCAGTGTAAACGTAAACGGCGAGGCTTTCAAGGTCGAGATGGAGCAGGAGGCAGAACCTGAGAAGAAGAAGGTTGTGCTTGGTCAGCCTGCAGCAGCTGCTGAGGAAGGTGAGACAACAAGCGCTGCCAATGTGAATACTGCCAATGCCGTTAAGGCTCCGCTGCCTGGTGTAGTGACCGAGATTAAGGTTGCTGTAGGCGACGAGGTGAAGGCTGGCGACACTGTGCTTGTGCTTGAGGCTATGAAGATGGCCAACAACATCGAGGCTGAGAAGGATGGCAAGGTCACAGCTATCTGCGTAAAGCAGGGCGAGAGCGTGCTTGAGGACTCTCCGCTTGTTGTTATCGAATAATATTGTATAACGCTTTTTCTAAGTGTTGTATACTGATAAAGGGTCGAGCGAAAACAGCTCGACCCTTTTGCTATTTATTCTACAATGCCAGCCTTTGTCCATTCGTTGGCAATGTTTTCAGCGTCTTTTTGTGCGATGTCTTCGGTCACGTCATATTCTGAGGTAAGCAGACGGCACAAGTCTTCTGTAGTAAAGTCCTTGCCCTCAACGTTCTTCCATAGATAAGCCGAACTCTCGTTCATGCTGATTATCTTGGTGAAGTCAATGTTCTCTTCGCCTTCGGCTACTACAATATTTTCACCGCACACGTTTCTCAGTACAAATCCATTCTTGATTCTCATAATTGTTTGGTTTTATTTCATTTTGATTTAGTTGAATACTTATAGTCTCCATAGTTTGCGGTAGGCAAACAGCAGATAACGTCGGATAGGAAACAGCCGTGTCCAAATCATTGAGTATATGCGCCATTTGCGGCTTGATGTGGAGTCGAGCTTATTTCTACCCTTGCGATAGAAACCCTTGGCAAAGCCATGAATGTCTTTGCGGTGGCAATGCTCTGTGTTTAGGTTGCCATCGCCACGAAGTGTTATGTTGTCGCCGTTGATTTTGATTATACGGTGAAGGGCATAGCGTTTTGGGGCAATCTCTGCAAGCACCACATCACCAACTGATATGTTGGAGACCTTTGTCAGTAGAGCCTTGTCGCGTCGGTCTTCAAGGAAAGGACGCATACTGTAGCCTCTCAGTCCGATAGTCATGCTGTGGCCTTGGTTGAGCATTTTGATTATTTCAGGAATGATGAGTTCGTTGGCAAACTCTTTCTTTATCACTTCCTTGTTGTTGAATGTCATTGATCTATAGCTTTTGTTGTTGTTGGGTTGATGCTGATGGCCTTGTGGCAAACTCTTGCAGCCTCCTCGTCGGGCAGACAATACAGAATGTTCACCGAAGGAATGGCTTCGATAAGGCTTATCACAGTGTTGTAGGTGTTGCCGTAAATGGTCTTGTCCCATTTCATCGACGAGCAAGCGGGCAGGATAATGGTGAAGGCAATGGTTGGTCTTACTCTCTCCACCCGGTTCTCCTTGGCACGTTCAATCTTGGTTATAGCTCCGAGCGGAGCCTTGATGTTGCGATAGCAAGGAGTCTTTCCGCTCCATGGACTGCCATAGATAAAGGCTTTGCCGTCTATTACGCGCACTATGGGATTGTCGTCGTTCATGAGGTCGCAACCTTCGATATGTTGCATCCACAATGCTGTATGTGTGCTTTTGCCAGTGCCGCTCTTTGCTGTGAAAGCATAGCCATAGCCATTGTTGCGCACAGTGGAGGCATGTATAAGCAATGTCTTGAAGAAACTTCCGCGGAAAGCATAGAGCATCATCAGGGCATTGTTAAGTCCGAACTGGCGCATGTCGTGTGTTCCGTTTAGGGCACATTGCGCTTTGGTGAAGTTGCTGTTGGTCTGCAGCATGCAGCAACTGCGTCCGTTGATGTCATTAATGATAAACTGGTAGCCTCCGTCTGCAGTGGTGTCTACCGAAGTCAAGCCATTGCCCGTGTCGAAAGAGTCGATGTGCTTGCGTCGGGATTTTTCAATGGGTGTGATATTGTCGTCAACCAAAAGTGTGAACAATTCGCAACGGTCTGTCAAGCATTTCCCACCATTATTATATATAAGACAACCGTCATTGTCCTCTTTCACATGGAAAGGTTCGAATGACGGCAGCAAACTGATATCGTTTTGTCCATCTTGGGCAAACTCGACGTTCAGCAGATGTTCTGCTATGCAGAAAGTGTATCTTTTATCCATTTATTTCTCTTTGGATTTCTTTTGCTTTTTGGCTTTCTTCTGGCGCGGTGCGTCCTTCATCTCACTCTCATCGGGAATGATAGGAGAGTAGTTGAACTCAGAAGTAGGGAGGTACTTCACATTGTAGCGTCCCTTGGTGGCATAGCGCTTCTTGAATACAGCATACTTCTTGTCAATATCCTTTTTGGTTTTGGCAAAAAATGTGATGCATGTTGCTTGTCCTACGCCCTGTTTCTGCATGTGCTCGCGCAACTGGTAAGAATAGCTGTCGCGGCCGTAGAGAAAACCTGTCTTGCTGTCAACGTAGGCAGAGTCGATTTTCTGTATCTCCGTGAAGTAGACAGTAGAGTCGTTGAATGATGTTGCCAGTCCGCATACGTAGAGCGGCACATTCTTCTGTGCGGCAAACATCAGTGTGGGCAGCAGCATAGCCGCCATAGCCAAATATAAGCGTAACTTCATTTTCTTTGCTTGTTGCATTTATTTTGTATTGATATTATTTTCCCAAATAAGCCTTGAGCATCTTGTTCTTGGTGTTCTGCTTGAGTTTGCGTATGGCCTTTTCGCGTATCTGGCGCACGCGCTCACGTGTAAGACCATATTTCTTGCCAATCTCCTCCATTGTGCGCTCGGGTTGGTTGATGCCATAGAAAGCTTCTATTACATTACGCTCACGTTCATTGAGCACAGTAAGTGCGGCAGCTATCTCCTCGCGCAGCGATTCCTTCACAAGTTCCGAGTCGGTTTCTGGCTCCGAGTCGCTTTGCATGAAGTCGATCATGCTTGTAGAGTCGCTGTCGGATACGGGTGCATCCACCGATACCTGATGAGTGTTCACCTTAAGCACATCCTCAATCTTGTCGTGAGGGATGTCTGTCTTGTCGGCTATCTCGTCAATGCTCGGGCGTCGCTCATACTCCTGTTCAAACTGGTTGAGGATACGGTTGATTTTATTGACACTTCCCACCTGGTTGAGCGGCAGTCTTACAACACGGCTCTGCTCTGCTATAGCCTGCAATATGCTCTGTCTAATCCACCACACGGCATAACTAATGAACTTGAAGCCGCGAGTCTCGTCGAACTTCTCGGCAGCCTTCAGCAGTCCGATATTACCCTCGTTGATGAGGTCGGGCAGCGACAAACCTTGGTTTTGGTATTGCTTGGCAACAGAGACAACAAAGCGCAAGTTGGCCTTGGTGAGTTTTTCCAACGCCTTGCGGTCACCCTTCTTTATACGTCGTGCCAACTCCACCTCTTCTTCCACAGAGATAAGTTCTTCGTGTCCTATCTCCTGTAAGTACTTGTCGAGAGAGGCATTCTCTCGATTGGTAATCGATTTTGTGATTTTCAGTTGTCTCATTAAGTGTTGTCTTTTTTGATATTAATTGGTTTTGGGTTGTGGGGTGTCTGCGTAAAGCATTCAACTGCAAATTTAACCAAATATATCCGTTGCCGCAAATTTTTTGTAGCTTATTTGTTTTATGATGTATTAAAAAGTTTATAAGGCAAAAAAAAGAGCCCCACCCCCGACCCATCTTCCACAGGGAGGGGAGTGATGTGCAACTATTGGTAGGAGTATAATAGACGAACCAATATATACATACCACTCCCCTCCCTATGGGGGAGGGGCTGGGGGTAGGGCTTTTTTTATTTTAGTCCTCCAAAGGCACAGCCGCATAAGCCTTCTTGCCAGTTGGGAATATACCCTGTATGTAGAGCACAGGATCCTTGCTTGTTGAGGCTTCCTTCACAGCGTTCTGCAAGTCTTCGATAGTCTTGATAGCGTTGTCGTTTACGCGCTGGATGATGAATCCCTTTGTAATGCCCGACTCCTTGAGTTTGCCGGCGTTCACCTTGATAACCTCAAGACCATAGCTAATGTTGAGCTGCTTCTTCTGATCATCGGTGATAGCGCGGAAGTTACCTCCAAGCACATCGAGGTCGGCCTTCTTCACAACCTGTGTTGTGCCTTGCTCGTTCTTCAGAGTCATGGTCTTTGTAGCCTTCTTCTTGTCGCGTAGGTAAGTGATGGTTACCTTTTCGCCCGGACGCTTCTTGGCGAGAGCCTCCTGAAGGTCGGCCATCTTGTTCACTTCCTTGCCGTCGATAGCTGTGATGACGTCGCCTTCCTTGATGCCAGCTTCCTCTGCCGAACCCTCTTCAATTACC
>CAKQFF010000077.1 GCA_934230685.1 uncultured Prevotella sp.
AAAACTCGTTGTACATCCACACAAGAACGTACAACGAGTTTCTTGTTTTTTATATTGGGAGTTTTGACACGCCCTCTTTTTTTATTATTTCCCCACAACAACCTTGCGTGTTGTTCCATCCGACATCTTCAATATATTGATGCCCTTCTGTGGAGCCATGATTTTGGTTCCGTCGGCTGAGTAGCGAGCCACAACCTTGGCATTTGATGAAGTTCCAATAGACTCAATTCCGGTGATGTCGCCTTCCTTAATTTCGTACAAGTAGCACTGGTTCACCCAAACATTGTCGGCGCTCATTGTCCATTGCTCTGCGTTGTCCTTTTCGAGCATGTAGGGCAGAGAGACGTAGGCAACAGCGTTGAAGTCTTTGTAGTCGGCTACAGAATACTTGCCAGCAGGGAATTCCACCTCGTAAGTCTTCTCAAAGTTGTCGCCATTCCATACGATGTTGTCGCCCAATGGGTTTTCGGTGGCAACGGCACGCAGCACGTTAGTGTGCTTATAGTCGTCGGTCCAGCTCTTTGAGGTCTTCTGGCGTGCGCTCACCTCGTTCTGTGTGATGTAGACTCCGAGCACGGCATTGTCGAGAATCTTAGAGGCATTGGCCACACCCTCGCCCTTAACAGTAAGGGTAAGACGAGCCTGGGGCTGTGCAGAACCGTCGGCAATCATGAAGCTTGACTTCACAGAGAGGTCGACAAGAGCGGGCACTTTCTCTTCGAGCGTGTTCATGGCACTTGAGATAGAGTCGGCTGTGAGCTGAGCGTCGCCGTCGACAAGAGTCATATCAGTTGTGCCATAGTTGGTCTTCGAGCGGTTGACGTTGAACAATGGGTAGACATCAGAATATCTGTAGATGGTGGTGGCTCCGTCAACAGTCATCGGGTCGGGATGCTTCTCGTCGGCATTTCCGTGGATGGAAACCCAAGCTACGTCGTCGCGCTCCTTCATCAGATTCTTCATAGCGTCGTAGCCCACGGTGCACGAAGGCTCGCTCCATGACGTGAGGTGCTCCACGAGATTATACTGTCGGTCGGTAGTCTCGGTGTAGATGCGCAGCTGTGTGAGGCGCATGTCATCGTCGGTGTTGCCCTCAGGCTCCATGCCGTTCACCTTCTTTATCTTTATGCCAAGCGTATGTACGCCGTCGGCATGCTTGTGGCGGCTTGGATAGAAACCTGTAGAGTAGATAGCTCCCTGCTTGCCCACGCCGTAGCCTGGCACAGTCTCGCAATAGCCCACTTCCTCGCCGTCGAACATAATGGCAAACAGGCAGTCGTCGCATTCGCCGTCGCTTGAGTTGCGGATGATGAAC
Source organism: uncultured Prevotella sp. (assembly GCA_934230685.1). Lineage (GTDB taxonomy): Bacteria > Bacteroidota > Bacteroidia > Bacteroidales > Bacteroidaceae > Prevotella. The sequence goes on from CAKQFF010000077.1 coordinate 1,316, forward strand.
TGGAATGGGAATAGCACCATGGTCTCAACCTTAACCATCGGGTCGGCAATGATGCTCATTACAGAGAGGTCGTCGGTATAGTTGCCGCCCTCTTTCTCCACGAGCAGTTGCACGCACATTGTGTTGCCCGTGCGCACGTCCTTCCATTGTGGACCCATTCCGAAGTTGCCGTAGGCCTTGATTACGGCATTGGCGTCGCTTGTCTGACCCATAAGGAACGGGTAGCCCTCAGCATCCTTGCTTGAGGCTTGCGAATAGTCGAACGACACCATAAGGTTGCTTGGTGCAGAAGGAATGGTATATGGAGCTTCGAATGTCACCTCGTTCCAGTTCTCGTCGAATGCTGTGTGGTCGGCGTTGAGAGGCGAGGCTTCGGTCTGCATGTTGCCAGCCTTGGCCACCACCGTCATCTTGGAGCCAAGCTCCATGAGGTTTGGCTTCACGGTCATCTCGGCCTGTGTCAGGAATCTTATGCCCACAATCTTTGCTCCGGCATAAGCCTCGAGATAGGTGCTCGGAATCACCTGCGCCATCTTGAACACATTGCCGGCTCTGTCTGGTATTCCCCAACCCGACACGGGGTCGTCGGCACCAGGCACAAACACGTATTTCTGGTTTACGGCGATGTCCTTGGCAGGGGCTGATTTCACCGTTACAAGAGGCAGTTGCGCTACTGTTTGGGCTGTTGTTGCAGCGACTGTTGCGAGCGCGAAAATAGATAGTAATAATTTCCTCATAAGAGAATCGTTTTTGTTTAACATGATTATTGTTGCGGTTACAAATGTACTATTATCTTTTTGATTTCACAACATTATGACATAAATAATATTCGAAATAATATTCAAGCGAAAGAAATCTTAGAAATTAAAATGTTAAAATTGAAAAGAAAACGTCACATTATATAAAATTAACATGGATTGTTAGACGTGAAATCGTTTTATTTATAATTTTGCAGAAAAAATATAATAGGATGAAGAAATTATTACTTACTGCACTTTTCGTGCTTGGCATGGTCCTTAACGCAAGCGCACAGCTTCCGAAAGTGACCCTTAAGAGCATCGATGGCAAAACAGTGTCCACCGATACTCTCTCCAACAATGGCAAACCGTTTATAATCGACTTCTTCGCCACATGGTGCAAGCCCTGCAACCGCGAGCTTACTGCCATCAGCGAGGTGTATGAGGATTGGCAGGCAGAGACAGGAGTGAAGATCTTCGCCGTTTCTATCGACCAGGCTCAGAATATAAATAAGGTGAAGCCTCTTGTCGACAACCACGGCTGGCAGTATGACGTGCTGCTCGACCCCAACAGCGACTTCAAGCGCGCGCTTGGCGTGCAGACTATTCCCTACGTGATAGTATGCGACGGCAAGGGCAACATCGTGTCTAAGCACAACGGCTATACCGAGGGTGCCGAGGAGGAACTAATCGAGGAAGTGCGCAAGCTTGTAGGCAATAAGTAACTATATAAACATATAATGATGCACCCTGCATAAGGGCGCAAACACCATTATAATCAAAACACCATATATTATATAATGTATCTCAACAGAATTCTATTGCTCGCTCTTACCGCCATGGCCGTTGGCTCGGCAAGCGCGCAGAAGGTGAAGGTGGCCAAGGACTATGAGGTGACTCTCACCGGAAGCCTTCAGAGCGACATTCTCATTCCGCAAGAGGACGAAAAAATAGGCACGGGCACATACAGTGAAGATGCGCTCACCAATACTTACGCCGAGCTTCATGCATTGTCTAAATATGTCGATGCAGGAGCCCGACTCGAATATCTCGAGCATCCGCTGCCGGGATTCGAGAAGGACTTCAAGGGTTGGGGTGTGCCTTTTTATTATATAAAAGGAAAACTCAAGAATGCCGAACTTACCCTTGGAAATTATTATGAACAGTTCGGTTCCGGATTTATTCTCCGCACCTACGAGGAGCGTTCTTTAGGTATCGACAACTCATTGCTTGGTGGACGCCTTGTTTTGCGTCCGGCAAAGGGCGTGCAGATCAAGGCTCTCAGCGGCAAGCAGCGCCGCTATTGGGACCACAACGATGCTTGGGTGTCGGGTGCTGATGTTGAGCTTGGTCTCAACGAATGGTTCCCTAAGATGCAGCAGAGCGGCACTTACCTCACGCTTGGTGGCTCATGGGTGAACAAGCATGAGAAGGCCGACAACGACGATGTGCGCCTGAATCCTACCCAGAAACTTAATCTTCCGGAGAATGTCAACGCATTCGATGTGAGAGCCAATCTTCAGAAGGGCAACTTCAGCATGCTTGCCGAGTATGCCCAGAAGACTCAGGACCCAACGCTCGACAACAACTACATCTACCGCAAGGGATATGTTGCTATGCTCTCTACATCTTATTCTAAGAGTGGAATGAGTGTGTTGCTCCAGGCAAAACGCTCCGACAACATGGCTTCGCGCTCGGCTCGCACAATGACCGGCACTTCGTCGTTCATCAACCATCTGCCGGCATTCACCATGGACCAGACCTATGCTCTCGCAGCTCTTTATCCCTACGCCACACAGTATGCCAAGGGCGAATGGGCCTATCAGGCTGAGTTGGGCTACAAGTTCAAGCGCCACACCTTCCTTGGTGGCAAGTATGGCACAAGCCTTAAGGTTAACTTCTCGCATGTCCACTCTATCGACAAGAACGACCGTGGACTGACTATCAATAACGAGGGTGGAGAGATTGTAGTGCCTGCTGGCGGACGTGGTACCGACGGCTATGGCTCTGCCTTCTGGAAATGGGGCAACCAGACCTACTATCAGGACTTGAACGTGCAGATTGAGAAGAAGTTCTCGCGCGACTTCAAGCTCAACCTTATGTACATGAACCAGTTCTACAACAAGACTGTTGTGGAGGGCGAGGGTGGAATGATTCATTCCGACATATTCATCGCTGACGCTAAATACCGCTTCAGCAATAAGGTGACGCTGCGTGGCGAGGCTCAGTATCTCAGCACCAAGGACGACGAGGGCGACTGGGTGTTTGGACTCCTCGAACTCTCTGTTCTTCCGGGATGGATGTTCACAGTGAGCGATATGTATAATAGTGGATCGTCGAAGCTCCATTACTACCAGGGATATGTAACATATACCAATGGCTCGCACCGCTTGCAGCTTGGCTATGGCCGCACACGTGCCGGATTCAACTGCTCTGGTGGCGTTTGCCGTTATATCCCGGCAAGCAAGGGCTTGACATTGTCCTACGGTTTCAACTTCTAACATATCTCAAACAACAGCAGAATATGAACTTCAAGAATATTAAATATGTGGCTCTTGCCTTTGCCGCTGTTGCCATGACGGCCTGCGACGAGAAGGATGCCAACGAACGATATACTTATGTGCCGCCCGTCACAGCCGAGCGTGGAGTGCTTTTGGAGGATTTCACCGGTCAGGCTTGTGTCAACTGTCCTAATGCTACCGACGAGATTCATGAGCTTCAGGAGCATTATGGCGACAAGGTGGTGGCTGTAGGAATCCACTCTGGCCAGTTCTCTAAGAAACCGCCGCGCTACAAGAATCCTTATCCACTGTGGACATCGGCAGGTGATGAGTACTTCAACCACTGGAACATTTCGTCGCAGCCTAAGGGCATCATCAACCGCAATGGTGGCGAGATGGTTTATCAGAGCTGGGCTTCTACTGTAGAGCAGGCTTTGCAGGAGAAGGCTCCGATGTCAATCGAGGTGACCAACAAGTATGATGAGTCTACCAATACTCTGAAGATCAGCACACGCCTTACAGCAATGCCGGGAAATACAGTAGATGGCAAACTGCAGTTGTGGCTTATCCAGGACGGCATCATAGGCACACAGTATTTCACAGGAAATGTGATTGACAAGGAATATGTACACAACCATGTCTTCCGCTTTGCTGCCAACGGCACATGGGGCGAGGACATAAAGCTTGCCGACAGCGAGAGCAAGGTTGTGGAGAAGACAGTTGACTTGAGCGAAAAGCTTACAGAGTTGCGTGGTGAGAATAAGGACGCTCCCGACTTTGTGCCTTCTAACATGTCGGTAGTGGCATTCGTCTACAACTCTTATGGTGTGCAGAATGTGGTGCAGGTGGCTGTAATGCCAAAGCAAGCATCGAATAATTAATTGATAATTAAAAAAAACATTATATATGAAATTTCTTAAATCAACACTCCTCATGGCTTCTGCCATGTTCGCTCTTTCATCGTATGCACAGAGCGAAGTAGACGATACCTTTGTCTTCGTCGACAAGGATGGCAAAGAGGTGCCAAGCGGATCAACCTATACTGCCAATATTATTGAGGTAGTAGAGGGAGAAGAGGAATCTTACGAGCAGGTTGTTACTGGTCTGTCGGTAAAGAACACCACTGATGGCAAGCCGGCTCTTGGAGGTGACTTCAAATTGACTGCCATCGACAATGGTTTCTTCCAGACATGTTTCCCTGCAGGATGTATTCCTGGATCAGACCAACCAACCACTTTTAAACTTTCCGAGAAGATTTTTGAGCCAAATGAGGCCGTTGACCTTCAGACAGAATGGATTCCTGATGGTGAAGGATCTTGTACCGCAACAATCCAGTTGAAGCTTTTTGAGCCTTATACAAATAAGTGGGGCATTCAGGCTTTTGAAGAGCTTGAGACCGAATTTCCTATGCCTTCATTGACAATCAAGTTTGTCAAGGGCACAACAGGTATCAACGACATCCTTACTGTTGACAATACAAAGGTTGTTGGCGTTTATACTGTTGACGGCAAGCGCGTGTCTGGCATGCAGAAGGGCTTGAACATCGTGAAGCTGTCTGACGGAAAGACTCTCAAGGTTGTTAAGTAGATAATGTTAATCCATTAATTTAAAAACAAATATTATGAAAAAAGTTTTACTTCCTATCTTTTCGCTTTTGCTGGCTGCTTCTGCTGCCAACGCACAGGTGAAGATTAGCAAGCAGCTCGTCAATATTGGCCAGACTGCTCAAGAACTGACTGTAAACAAGCAGTTGACCATTGGTGGCGCAAGTAAGGTTGCTAAGAAGGCTGTTAAGGCCAACGCTCTTGCTGAGAACCAGAAGATGGTGGCTATGGATGGTTCTGAATTGCCATTTACTGCAATCGGTCTTCCTGGCTATAACCCAACAGAAATGGGTCAGTTGATTCCTGCTTCTTATTATGAGGCTTATGTAGGTAGCAAGATTGTTGGTATGCGTTTCCTTACGTTGAACTCTACCAATATGACTCCTGCTATTTATGTTGCCAGTGGTAGTAATCTTTATCTTGCAGCTCAGGGCAAAGAGATTACAACAAAGGCTTCGCCTCTTAAGAGCGATCAGTCTGCTTTTGAGCAGAACTGGAATGAGGTGACATTCGACCAGCCATATACCATCGAGAGTGGTTCTGATGCACTTATGGTAGGTTTTTCTTATACTCAGAGCAGCAAGAAGAGCGGTGGCAACTATACTCAGGAGTGCTACCCATTCCTCGTAGGACAGAATTCAGACCAGAATGCTGTGGTTTGCGCTAATGTCGACTTAGGCAAGGGTGCAAGTTGGCAGGGTATAAGTGCTGATTATTGTATGTGTGTGCAGCTTATCCTTGAGAAAGAGGGTGGCTTCCCCGACGACCTCTCAATGTTGGGCGCATATACAAACTCAATGGTTAAGCCTTCTGACAAGCTTCCTGTTGAGTTCTATGTTAAGAACTTAGGTTCTAAGGAGGCTGAAGGTGAGTTCTCTGTTTCAATTGACGATCAGGAGCTTGGTGCTTTCAAGGCTGAAGATCTTATTGGAACAACTTCATCTAAGGTTGGTGTAAATGTTGATCTTGCTTCACTCAACCTTGCTGCTGGTCCTCACACTGTTGGTGTAAAGGTAAAGAGCGTTAATGGCGAGGCTCCTGCTGGCAACCTCAAGGATGACGCTGCTTATGCACAGTTCCGTGTTTATACCAATTCTACCGACCGTCAGTTCAACTTGATCGAGCACTTCACAAGCTGGACTTGCGTATATTGCCCTTACGGCTACGAGTCTCTTCGCGAGCTTCAGAAGCAGCGTGATGATGTTGCTTGGGTAGCTATCCACGGTGATCAGAGCTCAGACAATCCTGACCCATATACACTTGCTGACGCATCCCTTATCACTCAGTATTCAATCGCTGGTTTCCCGTCATTCAACCTCAACCGTTTCAACGTTGGTGGTAGTATGATTGGTGCAGGCATGCCTTCAACTGACCCAACAAAGAATGCAACACAGTTCAGCAAGATTCTTGACCTTGAGAAGGAAATGGTTCCTGCACAGCTTAAGCTTGATATGAAGTCTAACTTTGAGCTTGCTGATAATCCAAACTTGAAGGAGTCTAAACTTACAGTAACTGTTACTGGTAAGGGTGTGAAGGATGCTGCTAAGGTTCTCAACAATGCAGTGCTTGGTCTCTACATCACAGAGGATGGCCTTAGTGGTAAGCAGTATGGCAAGAACGGCAACGGTTGGTACAATAAGTACAACCACGAAAACACTCTCATCGCTATCGCTACTGAGAATCCTTGGGGTGACGAGATTGTATGGGATGGTGACAATTTCGAGAAGACCTACGAGATAACAATCCCGAAGAAGACTGTTTCTTACACAACAGGCAAGACTCTCAACGCTGTTGCTTTCGTGAGCCTCCCGTTCGTAATTGAGCAGGATGGTAAGTTGTATGGCAATGGCGACATTGATAACGTATGGGTTAACCAGTGCTTCTTCATGGACATCAACAAGGGTGAGACCACTGGCATCAAGACTATCAACGGTGTTGACTCTAACGCAACTGTTGTAGCTCGCTTCGCTGCCGACGGTACTCAGATCTCAGCTCCTGTTAAGGGTCTGAATATCCTCAAGATGTCTGACGGCACAACACGCAAGGTGATGGTTAAGTAATTTGCCTATCCTAAAAGGACTTTGTTCTGCCTACGGCAGATACAATGATATAAATGGAGTGGCTGCATTCCGCACGACAAATGTGCGGAGGCAGCCACTCCTTTTTTCTATTTAAGTATATGTTCCTTTTTCTTTTTATATATGAGCGGCAATTTGTAGGAGTTGAGGGTGTTCTAAACTCAAACAAAAGCGGGCTGAAAGCCCAATGTTCTCCATAGCCCAGGGCAACGCCCTACCCTTTATACACATCTTTTGTTCTTTGAAAT
>CAKQFF010000078.1 GCA_934230685.1 uncultured Prevotella sp.
TTATGAAGGAGGTGGAGCAAAGACTTGCCGGACCCGACACCAAGCTCGCCGAGGGCGACATTCTGTACGTGAGCGGCGACCCAGAGATGGCTGCGAGATTTGCCATCGACATGCAGCTCGACAAGACCAGCGAGGAGCTGGCCTTCTACGACATAGGTATTGCCGAAGTGGTGCTGATGCACAACTCGCGCCTGTGTGGCAAAACGTTAAAGGAGACCGGATTGCGCCGCCTCTACAACGTCAACGCCCTTGGCGTGCGCCGTGGCGACAGCTACATCACAGAGGGTCTTGCCGACATGAAATTCCGCCAGGGCGACATCATCCTCATCCAGGGCAAATGGAAGAACATCTCGCGCATAGCCGATGTGGCAGACGGCATCGTGGTGATGGGACAGCCGCTTGAGGAGGCTTCGCGCGTGACACTCGACTACAAGGCTCCTCTCGCCGCAGCCATCATGCTGCTCATGATCATGACCATGGTGTTCGACTTCATCCCTGTGGCTCCCGTCACAGCCGTGATGGTGGCCGGTCTGCTCATGGTCATCACAGGCTGCATACGCTCGGTGGAGGCCGCCTACAAGACTATCAACTGGGAAAGCATCGTGCTCATAGCCGCCATGCTGCCCATGTCGGTGGCGCTTGAGAAGACAGGGGCATCGGCAATGGTGGCAAGTCTGCTGGCCGACAACCTGGGCCAGGCGAGTCCCTACGCCCTGTTGGCAGGTGTCTACTTCACCACGTCGCTCCTCACCATGTTCATCAGCAACACGGCCACGGCTGTGCTCATGTCGCCCATCGCCCTCACCTCGGCTGCAGCCATCGGCGTGAGCCCCTACCCCATGCTCTTTGCCGTGACCCTCGGAGCGAGCATGTGCTTCGCCTCGCCCTTCTCCACTCCGCCCAACGCCCTCGTGATGCAGGCAGGCGGCTACTCGTTCATGGACTACATCAAGGTGGGACTGCCGCTGCAAATCATCATGGGACTGGTGATGATTTTCGTGCTGCCGCTTATTTTCCCGTTCTAATGCAACCGTTGTGCAAATAATTGCGTAACTTTGCATGAACAAAAAAACATTACAAAACAATATGCCATTAAGATTACCAGATAAGCTCCCCGCTATCGAACTCCTGAAGAAGGAGAACATCTTCGTGATGGACAACTCACGCGCCACAAGCCAGGACATACGTCCGCTGCGCATCGTTATACTTAACCTCATGCCGCTGAAGATTACGACAGAGACCGACCTCGTGCGTTTGCTATCGAACACTCCGCTGCAGATGGAAATCTACTTCATGAAGCTGAAGAGCCACACGTCGAAGAACACTCCGATAGAGCACATGATGATGTTCTACAAGGATTTCGATGTGCTGGAGAAGGAGAAATTCGACGGAATGATCATCACAGGCGCGCCCATTGAGCATCTCGAATTTGAGGATGTGGCCTACTGGGACGAGATTTCGAAGATTTTCAGCTGGGCCGACACCCATGTCACGAGCACCATGTACATCTGCTGGGCTGCCCAGGCGGGACTCTACTATCATTACGGAGTGCCCAAATACCAGTTGCCCAAGAAGAAGTTCGGCATCTTCCGACAGTACACCCTGCATCCGCAGATTCCGCTCTTCCGCGGTTTCGACGACTCGTTCAACATGCCCCACAGCCGCCACACGGAGGTAAGGCGCGAGGACATCGAGAAGCATAGCGAGCTGGAGATTGTGGCTGAGTCGCCCGAGAGTGGCGTGAGCATAGTCATGGCGCGCGGAGGCAGACAGATATTCGTGACAGGACACATGGAATACTCGCCCTACACGCTTGACAGCGAATACCGACGCGACCTCGGCAAGCGCGACGACGTGGAAATGCCCGAGAACTACTACACGGACAACGACCCCGAGAAGGCCCCGCACGTGACTTGGCGAGCACACGCCAACCTGCTGTTCAGCAACTGGATAAACTATTACATTTATCAGGAGACACCTTATAATATTGAGGAGATTGGGTAAAAAGCCCTACCCCCAACCACTCCCCCGCAGGGAGGGGAATGATGTGCAACTACAGGTCGTAAAATGTAAATAAAAAAAGTAAATTACTCAAGAAATAAACATAATAGTCCCTACATATTCCATTCTCCTCCATACATGATGAGAGATTGGAGAGGTAGGGCTTTTCATACATTATGAATTCAAACAACAACCTCCCTCGTCCTATCGAGCTTCTCGCTCCCGCCAAGAACCTTGAGCAGGGCATCATAGCCATCGACCATGGTGCCGACGCCCTCTACATCGGAGCCAATGAGTTTGGAGCGCGACAGGCGGCTGGCAACAGCATTGACGACATCGCGCAGCTTGCAGCCTACGCCCATCAGTTTGGAGCAAGGGTATACGTCACGGTCAACACCATCGTCTACGAGCATGAGCTGGCAGCCGCCAAGCAGCTGCTCAGGAATATCGTGAGGGCCAAAGTCGACGCTATCCTGGTGCAGGACATGGCTGTGGTGGAGATGATGAAGGAGATAGCCCAGGAACCGGAGATGCAAACAATGCGCATGCCTGAGCTGCACGCAAGCACACAGACTGACAACCGCTCTGCCGAGAAAGCAGCATGGCTTACGAGCATCGGGTTCAGCCGAGTGGTACTGGCGCGCGAACTCTCGCTCGAGGAAATCAAGGCGATTCACAAGGCTGTGCCGCAAACGGAGCTTGAGGTGTTTGTGCATGGTGCCCTGTGCGTGAGCTATTCGGGCGCTTGCTATGCCTCACACCATTGTTTCGGACGAAGCGCCAACCGTGGCGAATGCGCCCAGTTCTGCCGTCTCGCCTTCGACCTGAAAGACAGCCGTGGCGACATCATCCGACGGGCAAGCCATCTGCTCTCGCTCAAGGACATGAACCAGCTCGACCGTCTGGAGGAGATTATTGCAGCCGGAGCCACCTCACTCAAGATTGAGGGACGACTGAAGGATGCTGCCTACGTGAAGAATGTGGTGGCGGCCTACAGCCAGCAGCTCAACAAAATTATTGAGAACAATCCCGAGAAGTATCGCCGCAGCTCGTGGGGCAAGCCTGAATATACGTTCGCCCCCAACTTGGCGAAGACCTTCAACCGAGGCTTCACCCACTACTTCCTCGACGGACGACGCGACGACATCTCATCATTCGACACTCCGAAGGCAATGGGCGAATACGTGGGATATGTGAAGGAGATAAGGCGTAGCTCGTTCAACGTGGCTGGCACGGCGATGTTTGCCAATGGCGACGGACTCTGCTTCTTCACTCCCGACCATAAGCTGCACGGATTCCGAGTGAACCGCGTGGAGAACAACCGACTCTTCCCTCTCTCCATGCCCGAGGAGCTGAAGGCTGGCATGGCTCTCTACCGCAACAACGACATGGTGTTTGAGCGTGCCATGGAGAGCAAGACAGCTGAGCGAAAACTCTCCATCGACTTCACTATTGGCGTGGACTGCGGAAAGATTGTGCTCGAAGCCGAGGACGAAACTGGACGCAAGGCTTTCACCACGCTCGACGAACCGCTCCAGGAGGCTAAGAAACCGCAAGCCGACAATATAATCCGTCAGCTCGAAAAACTGGGCAACACTCAGTTCCGTCCAGGCAAGACAAATCTTGAGGGGGGAGTGGCTGGACTGTTCATCCCTTCAAGCAAACTGGCTGCCATGCGACGCGAGGTGCTTGAAATGATTGAGGAACAGCCGATTGAAATGGAGGACGTTGCGGAGAAACTTGAGAAGACCTACGGACGTTGCTTCAGCAAGAACGATAACGCCAAGGCTGAAGATAACGCCAAGGCCAATGGCAAGGCTGTAGACAATGGCAAGGCTCATTATATTGATGCCGAGAAGATTAATGCTGCCAACGTTGCCAACCATCGGGCCGAGGCTTTCTACGAGGAGCACGGGGTAAAGCATGCCGCTGCCGCCTTTGAACTTACCGACGGGGCAAGGCCGAATGCCAAGACCTACGGCACTCCACACGCAAACACTCCGCTCATGACTTGCCGCTATTGCTTGCGCTATGCTATGGGGTTCTGCGTGAAAAGAGGTGGAAAACAACCTACGTGGAAGGAACCTTTGATGCTGGAGTCGTCGGATGGAAGACAGGTGAAACTGGTGTTCAACTGCGCCAAGTGCCAAATGGAAGTTTATACACAGGAATAAGAATATTCAAGGGTAATAATTTTATCCATAGGAATAAATATTTCCACAGGAACAAGTATATTCATAGGAATAAAGCAAAAAACTGTATGCGAAATGTAAAGAACAACATAATGTGGATGGTGGCTATAATCATAACCACTCTCTCACTTACAAGCTGCTACCACGCCACGACGCGCCACCACGACGCTTACGTCTCGCAGCCGTCGGCTACGTACTCCGACAGCCAGGCGGCTGACTCCGACACTACCGCATACGACAATATGAACGCTTTCTACAACACCCATCACTACAGGCAAAACTACAACTTTGTAGTGAAAGCCGACTCGCTGGCGTTGCTACGTCAACAGCCCGACGAATTGCTCAACGGATTGCCAACGGATTCTTTCTATGTAAAAAAGGGTGATCATCTTGTGGTGGTGGACATTCGGTTGCTCAGGAACGATCATGTGGACTCGGTATGGGTGCAAGTGGCTCGCGACCAGCACACGTTCGGATGGATTCACGAGAGCCGATTGCTGCCCTCTGTTGTGCCCGACGACCCAATCTCGCAGTTCATCTCCACATTCTCCGACGTGCATCTGCTCGTGTTCCTTATCATCATAAGCGTGATAGCCGTAAGCTATCTGATACACAGCATCATGCAGAAGCGCGTTAGGGCAGTACACTTCAACGACATCGACTCGTTCTACCCCACTCTGCTTGCGCTCACGGTGGCCACATCAGCCACTTTCTATTCGAGCATACAGATGTTTGCTCCCGAGACATGGCGGCATTTCTATTACCATCCGTCGCTCAACCCATTTGCTGTGCCTCCCATCCTGTCAATATTCCTGGCTTCGGTATGGGCTATGGTGATTATGTCGATTGCTACTGTGGATGATGTACTGAAAAAGCTTTCAACCTCCCACGCCACGCTCTATCTGTGTGGCTTGACTGCCGTATGTGCCGCCAACTACATCATTTTCAGCATCACTACACTCTATTATCTGGGCTACGCCTTGCTCGTGGCTTACTTCTACTTTGCGATAAAATGCTATGCCGACAAGAATTTCTTCAGATATGTGTGCGGAAATTGTGGGGCGAAAATGAAGAGGAAAGGAAGATGCGAGAAATGTGGGGCAATAAATGAATAAAAAAACAAGAAGCCCTACCCCTGGCCCCTTCCCCGTAGGGAAGAGTCGGGGGTAGGGCTTTTTTACAGCACAAATGACGCCCCATAAACCAGCAACAGATACCTAATGAATTTTCCGATGCTGATGCTTGTGATTGAGATTACAATATTTGCCTTCATCAATCCGAGCAATATTGTTATGGCACTTCCAAGTATTGGCAGGAAGGCAAAGAAACCCATCCAGGCTCCACGTCCGCCAACAAACCGTTGCGCCTTGTCGAGACTTTCTTTCTTGACGTGCAGATAGCGTTCTATCCACTCCAAGCGCCCCATGCGTCCGATGCCATAGTTGAACATCGAGCCAAGCACATTGCCTATTGTGCCGTAAACCACGAGCGGCAAGGGGTCGAGACCTGCTGCCTGCAAGCCCAGCATCACAGCCTCGCTACTGAAGGGGAAAAAGCTGCCCGCAAAGAAGGCGGAGACAAGCATTCCCCAATATCCCCAGTCAATCAGAAAATTCAGAATGGCATCCATAAGTTCAAACAAGTTAGAATGAATGTCAGAGCAAGCATCACGTAGAACGAGATGTTTGTGATGAACGTATTGGTGAGGGCGATGTAATGACCTATCATAGGCGACGCGCTAACGATGAGCAGGGCGAGAAGATAGTTGATGTGCTGTGGCTGAAGTATCATGAATACGATTGCAGCAATAGCCATTACCGAGAATATCTCAAAAAGCATTCGCGTGCGTATCTTGTCCTTGTAGTTGTTCAGGCGGAAATGTATCATGCCCACAACCGAAATAACGGCTACATAAACCGCCGTGAGAATATGCGTCAGCGGCATTTCCATCCATCCGAGCACCGGACCAAAATCGGCTATCTCCAGGAAGTGGTCGAAGTATGTGTCGACATCTCCCACATAAAGATGATAGGCTATGAGAAACCAATAAGGCAACAACAAGCCAAACAGCGACGAGATAAAGGCGCGGAAACTGCGCACCATGAGATTGGTGCAGAGCAAAACCCATACCACAGGCACAAAGAAGAGTATCTGCACGAACATGGTGCTGGCTATGCCCAACATCATGAAGGCGTAGAACACTCTGCCCATGGCGCGGCTGTCCTGATAGGCACTAAAGAGGAACAGATAGAAGGCTATGAAACATGCCTGTACTATGCCACAACGCACGTCGACAAAAAGGAAATGCGACATCACAGCCAACGCAAGATACGAGCACGACACCATGCGGCTATAGATGCGGATGAGGGCGTTGACATTATTCAGCTCCATCATCAAGAACGACGACACGGCAAGCAACACAAACTGCACCCACAACTGCTCGGTAAACAATCCACCAAGCGCACACACAGCCAAAGCATACACTCCTGTCACGGGCAAGGCTATGCGGCTCTCGGCTACGCGGTTTTGAAATCTCTTTACTATCATTTATGGTTTGGTTAAATCAAAATATATATGGATGTTATCAGACTAAAAGAACTAAGAACTAAAAATCATGACTTGCATTTTTTGCGTCTTTCAGCTGCAAAACCATAATTCTTAATTCTTAGTTCTATTCCCTACGGTCGCTAAGGAGTTCTTGCAAACAAGCGGCAAAGCCAAGCGAAGCCATTAGTTTCTTTGTTTAATTTATAGCATTAGAAGCATTTGGCTTAACTCCTTTAACTTCTTATTTCCCAGAACTGTTACTTAATATTGTTTTTCTTACAAGTCCTGACCGATGTCGCGACGGAAATACTTGCCCTCGAACTCAATCTTGCTTGCTTCGGCAAACGACTTTGCAAGAGCCTCAGCCTTGTCCTTGCCGTAAGAGCTGACGGCAATCACGCGTCCGCCATTTGTAACGACGTTGCCATCCTTCATGGCTGTGCCCGAATGGAACACAACAGAGCCTTCAACCTTGTCAAGACCGTCGATTACGAAGCCCTTCTTGTAAGCCTCGGGATAACCGCCACTCACGAGCATCACGCATACGGCAGCACGCGGGTCGAACTCTATCTCGCGCTTGTCGAGGTCGCCAGCTGCAACACCCTCGAAGAGGTCCACGATGTCGCTCTTCAGGCGGAGCATCACGCTCTCGGTCTCGGGATCACCCATGCGGCAGTTGTACTCGATAACCATTGGCTCGCCCTCAACATTGATGAGTCCGAAGAAGATAAAGCCCTTGTAGTCGATGCCTTCCTCAGCCAAACCCTCAACAGTAGGACGGATGATGCGCTCGTCGACCTTCTTCATCCAAGCCTCGTCGGCAAAAGGAACTGGAGTTACGCTACCCATTCCGCCTGTGTTCAAGCCGGTATCGTGCTCGCCAATGCGCTTGTAGTCCTTAGCCTCGGGCAGAATCTTGTAGTTCTTGCCGTCGGTCAACACAAACACCGAGCACTCTATGCCGCTAAGGAACTCCTCGATAACGACACGTGCGGAAGCGTTGCCAAACATACCGCCAAGCATGTCCTTGAGCTCCTTCTTTGCCTCCTCGAGAGTGGGGACGATAAGCACGCCCTTGCCAGCGCACAATCCGTCGGCCTTGAGCACGTAAGGAGCCTTGAGAGTCTCAAGAAACTTGAGTCCCTCGTCGAGTGTTGTGCCGTCGAATGTCTCGTATTTTGCTGTAGGAATGTTGTGGCGCATCATGAAACGCTTGGCAAAATCCTTGCTACCCTCAAGCACGGCACCAGCCTTTGAAGGACCGATGACGGGGATATTCTTTGTGCGCTCGTCGTCGCGGAAATCATCATACACACCCTTCACCAATGGGTCCTCAGGACCAACAACCACCATGTCGACACCATTCTCAACGCAGAACTGCTTCAAAGTCTCGAAGTCGTCGGCCTTGATAGCCACATTCTCGCCTACCTCTGCCGTTCCGGCGTTACCGGGAGCTATGAAAAGTTTTTCACACTTGTCGCTCTGGGCGATCTTCCATGCCAAGGCGTGCTCTCTGCCGCCGCTTCCCAACAAAAGAACTTTCATCTCTTATATTGTTTTTATGTTAAACAGTAGCTCCACATCCACTCTTTTCCTCGCAGGGAGGGGAATAGAATGTGTTGCCGCTTGAGTTTTTTTGATATTAATTATAAAGCCTTACGACCAATAGTCGCATACCACTCCCCTCCCTACGGGGGAGGG
>CAKQFF010000079.1 GCA_934230685.1 uncultured Prevotella sp.
GTATAGTCGCGTGCAAAGAGCGTAAGAGTGTTACCATTCTGATGGAAAGCCATCCAGAAGAAGATAACCACAGCGAACACAAGACACAGACAAACAATGCGCTCCTTTGTCTCTGCCTTTGACAGTTCCTGAACCTCAGCCTTGGCAGAGTCTGAAGACTTCTGCTGTGTCTCGCCTGCAAGCACATGCTTGTAGGTAGAGCTGAAGATATAGTAGATGGCAATACTGAAAATCAGCGAAACGCATGCTACGGCGAAGGCGAAATGATAAGAATCCTCAGGACTTACACCAAGGTTGGCCTGTGCCCAGTCCATAATCTTGATGGCTGCTGTAGGAGCAAACATAGCACCAATGTTGATGGCCATGTAGAAGAGTGAGAAACCTGAGTCGCGCTTGTCGGCAAACTGAGGAGCGTCGTACAGACGACCCACCATTACCTGCAGGTTACCCTTGAACAAGCCTGTGCCCAACGCGATAAGGATGAGCGACAATCCCATAGCGGCAATGGCTACTGTGTCCTTGCCGAGAGGAAGTGAGAGCACAAGATAACCTATGAACATGACGAAGATACCAGTGGTAACCATACGTCCAAATCCAAACTTGTCGGCAGCAATACCGCCAATGATTGGCAGGAAGTAGACCATCATGAGGAAGGTTGAATAAATAGTACTTGCCATACCGGTCTCAAAACCGAAGTTTGCCTGTAGGTAAAGCAAGAAAACCGCAAGCATGGTGTAATAACCAAAACGCTCGCCCGTGTTGGCCAAAGCCAACGCCCATAGACCTTTAGGTTGATTTTCGAACATAAAACTTGTTTATTGATTATTGTTTGTTATTAAATAATGTGGCTTGTTTTAGGCTACAAAATTAAGAACAATTATCCAAATTACCAAACAAAATGTCTGTTTTCGGTTTTATTGGCAATTGAAAACTACTTGCTGCGCACTATATCAAACAAATATGTCAGTTTTATTACAATGTTTGAATGATTTGACTTTGCGAAATAGTCGCGCTTACTGTCGCCATAGATATTTCCCAAACCATAGTAGTAGCGTCCCTCAAGCAGGAAATGCCCCACCTTTGGCACACTATATTCCATACCAAGACCTGCCGCAATGCCATAGTCAAACTTGTTCTCCACAGACATTGTGTCCTGTGCGCATGTCTGATTGGAGCGGTCGGCGGTGTTGCGGTCGGCAAAGTTGAAGTTGGTCTTGGTAGATTCCCTGAGCATATAGCCAAACTGCGGACCTGCCTTGAAGAAGAACTGCATTCCCTTCTTCTCCCTACCCCATGCCAAATGGGCAAAAACGGGCAGCTGTATATAGTCGATGTCGCGTTGGTAAGCCTCAGCAAGTCCGGTGGCGGCATTTATTACAGGCTGGTCGTTGGCTGTGAGTATACTCTCTTTCCATCCTATGCGGGCATAGTTAAGCTCCGCTGAGATGGAACAAATAGTGTTGAAATACTTCTCGCATGTGTAGCGCATTGACAGTCCGAAGGTAATGCCTGGGTGGCTACTCTGTGTCACCTTTGGAGTGAAGCCAACATTGCTCAGCACATATCCGCCGTTGAAGCCAATGGAAAGATCGTTGCGATGGTCGCCAATTTGGGCGTAAAGCGTCGACGACGCCATCAGCAAAATAGCGAGCAGGGCAACGATTTTGATTCTTAATGTTGAAAACATATTATTCATTCTTCTTTTATTTCTTTAAACACCACACATGCGAGAGTCATGTCTTTTTTAATACGATATCGACTCCAGAGTGCGGTTAGTCTTGTAGTGTACAAGCATGAAAGCTCCGTTCTGCATGCCTCCACCATTGACATTATAGAACTTCAGAGGTGTCTGCAATGGTGTGTAAGTGCTCTGCTGCTTGGTGCCTGTGAACTTGCTGCCATACTTATGCATTCCACGGATGAAGAACTGTGCCTGGTCGTAGCCTGTAATGGCGAAGCGAGGCAAAGCCTGACGCATGTCCGACTTAAACCAGCGACGGTAGGAGTTCTCGAGGTTTGCTGTCTTTGGCGCAAGTGGATTATAATAGAACGTTGTGGGGATATAGGTGTCATACACATGATAGTAATCGAGGTACGCCTTAGTATACATCAGCCACTCTGTATAGCCGAACATCGAGATTTTCAACGACGGATGTGTCACCTTCAGTCCGTTCAGCTTGGCAAGAGTAAGGTTGAGTTCGGGCGAGCGGCTCGTGTTGAGCACCACAATATTCTGTTTTGTATAGACAAAAGCCTTGGCAAACATCTCCTCCGACGACTTCAGATTGGTGATGTTGTAGCTGATGCCCACCGACTCCAGTTTCTGACGCAAGGTTGAGGTGAACAAGCCCTTTGTGCTTGTCACGTCGTTGCAGTCGATGATAACCACATGTCCACCCTTGAATCTCTCAACAAAGGCATTCACAGCTGTATTAGTCTGCTGAAGCTGAGATTGGTAAACCTGGAAGATATGGTCGTTAGAAGCTACATCATTGCCGCTTATCGAGAACGGGATAACAAGCTTGATATTGTTTTTGCGGCAGAAATCGGCCATCGGCTTAACCTGCTTGGTGTAGAGCGGACCGAAAATCAAGTCGCAGTCTCTCGCATTATCATCAGCCAGAATCTTCTCAACATCAGCATCAATAGCCACATTCCATGCATGCACCTTGGTGCTGATGCCCTGAGCCTTCAGACTGTCGCACGCCATCAACACACCACGGTAGTACTCCGTCATGCGCTGTCCGTCGCCATCCACATTGTGCAACGGAAGCATAACGCCTACTTTCACCGTGCGTGCAGCCTCTGTAGTTGTCTTGGCTTGTGTGGCATTGTATGCCGTCACGGGAGCTATCGTCGGTTGTCCTACCTTGTGCTCTACAGGAGCAGGAATAACGAGTTGGTCATCCTTCTTCAGAGTATAATCAGCCTTTTGCATATCAGGATTGGCTCGCATAAGCTCATCGATAGTGATGTTATATTTCTTGGCTATCCCATATATGGTATCCTTTTTCTTCACTCTGTAAATTTCCTGGTACTTAATTGTCTGACCTACAGTCGCCGTGGCTATCATCATGGCACACAGACCTAATACTAATTTGCTGAGTCGTTTCATAGTTCTTTACTTTGTTAGTTCATGTTGTCAATTTTGATGTGCAAAATTACACAAAATAAATTGTACAGAGAAATCTTTGACTATAAATAAAGTTATTAAACACACATTGTGTTTTGTGGTATGGGATATATTATTTAACTTTGCACGTATGAACCACATCAGATTATTCCTACTTTTAATCCTGGGTTTCGCCATACGTGCCTACGCCGACGAAGTGCCCACTATCGACCCGCAAGCCACCTTCATCACTCCTGAAGGCGAGGAGATAAGCACGAGCTATTCTGGCTCGGCTCCTCTCACCGTGCGATTTAATGCCAACGTTGCCAACGTTGGAGTGTATACAGCCCACTATGAGTGGCGATTCACAAAGGAAGGCGCATCCTCACCTTATCTTATACGCTACGACGAGGACACGGAATACACCTTCACCGAAGCCGGCACAAGCCTTGTGGTGCTCTATGCCACGTTCGTCAACGGCAACGACACCATTGCCTACACCGAGGACTATTGGGCTGAGGTGCAGCCTATCTCTGTGTCCATCTCCGAGAGCCGACTTGAGTTTCCCAACGCTTTCTCGCCCAACGACGACGGCATCAACGACATCTATAAGGCCAAGAACGGATATCAGAGCATAGTGGAGTTTCATGCCTACATATTCAACAGATGGGGACAGAAGCTTTACGAATGGGACGACCCTGCCGGAGGATGGGACGGCAAGTACAATGGCAAGGACGTGAAACAGGGAGTATACTTCGTGCTTGTAAAGGCTAAAGGTGCCGATGGACGCAAGTATACCATCCGAAAGGACGTGAATTTGCTGCGTGGATACACCGAAACTTCGGGAAGCACAGGTGAATAAAACCGGTGAGGGTGAATAATACAAACGACAAAACAAAGAATTCAATCCATTTCTTATGAGCATAAATTCAGAAGAAGGCAAGATTAACGTATGGGGCGCACGCGTCCACAACCTTAAGAACATAGACGTGGAAATACCGCGCGGAACGCTTACCGTAATCACAGGTCTTAGCGGTTCGGGCAAGTCGTCGCTTGCCTTCGACACTATATACGCCGAGGGACAACGCCGCTATATCGAGACTTTCTCTGCCTACGCACGCAACTTCCTTGGTGGCATGGAGCGACCCGACGTTGACAAGATTACTGGTCTAAGCCCTGTGATATCCATAGAGCAGAAGACCACCAACAAGAACCCTCGCTCCACCGTGGGCACCACAACCGAGATTTACGACTATCTGCGTCTGCTATACGCACGCGCCGGAACTGCCTACAGCTACAACACGGGCGAACCTATGGTGAAATACACCGAGGAACGCATCATCCAGATGATCAATTCCGACTATTCTGGCCGCCGCATATTCATTCTCGCGCCTCTCGTAAGACAGCGCAAGGGACATTATCGCGAACTCTTCGAGAGTCTGCGCCGCAAAGGCTACCTGTATGCTCGTGTTGACGGAGAGATTGTCGACCTTAAGCCTGAAATGAAGGTCGACCGCTACAAGAACCATAATATAGAGGTGGTGGTCGACAAGATGCAGATGCGCAATGGTTTCGACGACCGTCTGCGCAAGACTATATCCACAGCCATGCACATGGGCGACGGCTTGGTGATGATTCTCGACAAGGACTCGGGCGAGGCTAAAAGCTTCTCCAAGCGACTCATGTGCCCCACTACTGGCATCAGCTATCGCGACCCTGCGCCTAACATATTCTCGTTCAACTCGCCCGAAGGTGCTTGCCCTCGATGCAAAGGCTTGGGCTACGTCAACGAGATTGACCTGAAGAAGGTTATCCCCGACAATTCTCTGTCGATTCATGATGGGGCCATTGTGCCTTTAGGCAAATACAAGAACCAGATGATTTTCTGGCAGATTGCCGCCATACTCAAGAAGGAAGAATGCACATTGAAAACTCCCGTGAAGGATATCCCTGAGGACACTCTCAACGAGATAATGTATGGCTCGCTTGAGAAAATACGCATCGAAAAGGAACTTATACACACGTCGAGCGATCTTTTCTCCACATTCGACGGAGTGATAAAATATCTGCGCACGGTTATCGAGAACGACGACTCTACGAGCGGACAGAAATGGGCCGACCAGTTTCTTGCCACCTGCGAGTGTCCTGAATGCCACGGTCTGCGCCTTTCGAGAGAATCACTCTCCTACCGCATTTGGGACAAGAACATTTCCGAAGTGGCTTCGATGGACATATCACAATTGCGCGATTGGCTTGACGAGGCTGAACAGCATCTCGACGAAAAGCAGCATGCCATAGCCACAGAGATACTAAAAGAGATACGCACACGACTGAACTTCCTCCTTGATGTAGGTCTCGACTATCTGTCGCTCAACCGTCAGACGGCCACTCTGTCCGGAGGCGAGAGCCAACGCATACGTCTTGCAACACAGATTGGCTCCCAACTCGTGAATGTGCTCTACATCCTCGACGAGCCAAGTATTGGTCTGCACCAACGCGACAACGAGCGACTCATACATTCGCTCAAGGAACTGCGCGACCTTGGCAATACCGTTGTGGTGGTTGAGCACGACAAGGACATGATGCTTGCTGCCGACTGGATTGTGGATATTGGCCCTAAGGCTGGTATGCATGGTGGCGAGGTTGTGTTCCAAGGCACTCCGCAGCAGATGCTGAAAGAGCACACCATAACATCCGACTATCTTAACGGTGTGCGCGAGATTGCCGTGCCTAAGGAGCGACGCAAGGGCAACGGCCACTCGATAACTATCCATGGCGCACACGGCAACAATCTTAAGAATGTTGACGTTTCGTTCCCGCTTGGCGAGCTTATCGTGGTTACTGGCGTGAGTGGTTCGGGCAAGTCTACGCTCGTCAACGAAACTCTACAGCCTATTCTCTCACAGCATTTCTACCGCTCGCTCAAGAAGCCTATGCCCTATGACTCGGTGGAGGGATTGGAATATATAGATAAGGTGGTGAATGTGGACCAGTCGCCACTTGGTCGCACTCCACGCTCTAATCCTGCCACCTACACAGGCGTGTTTTCGGATATCCGCTCTCTCTTCGTGGCTTTGCCAGAAGCGAAGATACGTGGCTACAAACCGGGACGTTTCTCATTCAATGTGAAGGGTGGACGCTGTGAGACATGCAAGGGCAACGGCTATAAGACTATCGAAATGAATTTCCTGCCCGATGTTATGGTGCCTTGCGAGGTATGCCATGGCAAACGCTACAACCGCGAGACGCTTGAAGTGCGCTATAAAGGCAAGAGTATTGCCGATGTGCTCGACATGACCATCAATCAGGCGGTGGAATTCTTCGAGAATGTACCTGCTATATTGCAGAAGATAAAGACCATTCAAGACGTTGGCTTGGGTTATATAAAGCTCGGACAACCATCCACTACGTTGTCAGGTGGCGAAAGTCAGCGTGTGAAACTTGCTACAGAACTTAGCAAACGCGACACGGGCAAGACTCTATACATTCTTGACGAGCCAACAACAGGTCTGCACTTCGAGGATATACGCATTCTCATGGACGTGCTACAGAAACTTGTCGACCGTGGCAACACGGTAATAATTATCGAGCACAACCTCGATGTAATAAAACTTGCCGACCATATCATCGATATTGGTCCGGAAGGAGGACGTGGCGGAGGACGCTTGCTTATTGCTGGAACACCTGAGGAAGTGGCGGAATACAAGGAGGGATATACGCCAAAATTTCTAAAAATGGAGCTGGAAGAAAACAAAAAATAAAAAGAAGTTCATCCCGAAGGAATCCCGAACGGATCCCGAAGGATGAACAAAAACAAATAACGTCGATTACACGTATAATTGTCATTAATTATTTATCGTGTAATCGACGTTATTTTTTAGATTGAACGCAGGAACATTACTACAGCGTCACGGTCACTCTTGCTCAGATTATAGAACTTCAAAGCCGAGTTGTAGGCATGTGAGTTCTTTGAGTAAGCGTGCCACATGATAGCCTCAACCTCATTGCGTGCGCGGCAGTCGTGCAGACGCTCTGTACCAGAACCATTCACACCTGCAAGTCCTCTACCCCACAATGGAGTTGTGCGGCACCATGAACCATGGATATCGTTGATCATATAGAGCTTGTGCTGCATCATATCCGAGTAAGGATAGATGGTCTGGTTGGCATAGCGCGGCAACTTCTTGTCGGCAATCATGTTTGGAGTCCAGTAATTGTCAGAACCAGTCTTCCATGACGGACGATGGCAGCTGGCGCAACCAATCTCATTGAATACCTTCTTGCCCTGCTGCACACGAGCGTCGTTGAGGTTACGTGCACGTGGAATAGCCAAACCACGATGCCAAACCATAAAGTCGTAGAACTTGTCAGCCGACATCTCAGGCTTGAAGTTGTGCCACTCGTTGTCAAACTGGTTAGTGCCTGGCTTAAGCAGATTTTCAACCTTTGTAGCTATCTCATCGTCGCTGCTTGCCCAGAACGGCGATGTTGGGTCTTTCTTTATCTTCTCTATCACCTCCTTGTCGGCAGCCATTGCTGCTGCCCAAGCATTAGTAGTGTAAAGCTTTGGGCGGTCGGGGCGTGTCACGTTTGTAATGTTCCAGATGGCATTGGCTCCAGGTCCGTCCTGAAGTGTGGCACGTGTCAAGGCATAGGTGAAACGCTTAACCATCTTCTTGCCTTCCTCGCCGTCGGCATACTTACCAGCACCTATTGTTGCTGTATACCATGCGCCGTTGGCAAAGTCGTTGGCATTGGCATCCCAAAAGTTGGGATTCACGTATTCGCTCACATCAGCCACCTTTGCAACATTCTTATAATAATTGGCAGTAGAGGCATACTGAGCCTTGAGGTCGTCCTCGGTGATGGCATCGAGCAGACCAGTACCCATCACGCCGATAGTCGACTCCATACGCACGGCCACAGCCTTGTTGCCTGTATCGTATGGATTAGGACTTGTGCGGAAAGCAGAGCGAGGGATTGTTATCTCTGGATAGATGAGCGAATACTTCTCGCCATCGGGGAACTGCATTGGCAGTCCGCTTTCCATAGCTGTTACCTCATGCCATTGGAGATTAACTTGACTTTCGTCGATAGGAGCCTTGAAAGGCTCGGTTGCCTGTGTCTGAGGCATACCTGTCACCTCTGCCACATATCCTCCATCGTTGCTGTTGGCTCCATCAGTAGGATGATAAACGGCAAGCAGATAACCATTGCCGTTGCCATACTGTGTGGTGTAAGAGTCCATACGTCTGCCATGTCCGTAGTTAGGATG
>CAKQFF010000080.1 GCA_934230685.1 uncultured Prevotella sp.
TGAATTCTGCAAGGATACCACCGCCCTAACTATCTTTTTTTACATAATTAGGGCGGACTTATAAGCGATATCACCATATAATCATATGATGTTTTTTTTGCTTCATTTTCATATACTTGCAGATAAGCCTTTCCTGGAGTCGCTTTGATTTTATTGTATTTTCGCTCTCCAGACAGTTGGGGAGCAACCTTCTTTCTCTTTGAATATACGTAATACGCTTGCAAAAGTACGATAATAATTTCAGAAAAGGTAAAATATACTCAAAACGTTTACGAGATGTGCAAATATACCACCAAAAGATGTGAGTTTCTCGGATTTTATTTGTATTTTTGCCATAATAAAAATATAAAAATGACATTCACCGACTCCAAACCCCATTATGCCCTGCTCGACGGACTGCGTGGCGTGGCAGCCTTGCTCGTTGTGTGGTATCACGTGTTTGAAGGTTTCCAGTTTGCTGGCAACAAGCCTGTTATTGATTTCATCAATCATGGCTATCTGGCTGTTGACTTCTTTTTCATTCTCTCTGGCTTTGTCATAGGTTATGCCTACGACGACCGTTTGGGCAAGTCGCTTACGATGGGAGGTTTCTTCCGTCGTCGCCTTATACGTCTTCATACAATGGTAGTGATGGGAGCGGTGATAGGTGCTGTCTCGTTCCTGCTTACAGGTATGGAGCGTTGGGATGGCTCTCATTCCACGTTGCTTCTCACCCTTACTGCCCTTCTGTGTTCATGTCTTATGATTCCTGCATTGCCGGGAATGCCCCGCGAGGTAAGGGGCAATGGCGAGATGTTTCCGCTCAACGGTCCTTGTTGGTCGCTGTTCTTTGAGTATATAGGCAACATTCTCTATGCTCTTGTCATCCATCGTCTGTCCACGTGTGCCTTGTCGTGGCTCTCTGCATTACTATGTTGCGCATTGACATGGTTTGCCGTAACCAATCAGTCGGGCTACGGCTCAATAGGAGTAGGTTGGACAATAGATGCCACGAATGTTATTGGCGGAACATTGCGTATGCTGTGTCCCTTCACTTTAGGCGTACTCATGTCGCGAGTGTTCAAGCCTATAAAGAATGTGAAGGGAGCCTTCTGGACATGCGCCATTCTTTTGCTTGTGCTCTTCCATGTGCCATACATTGATGGTGGCGATCCGTTCAGCCTTAACGGCATATTCGAGGCGGTATGCATAATCTGCGTGTTCCCCGTTATTGTATGGCTTGCAGCATCCGGCAAGACAACCGACAACACCTCCCAACGCATCTGCCGTTTCCTTGGCGACATCTCCTTTCCTCTCTACATCGTGCACTATCCCTTGATGTACGCCTTCTACATGTGGCTCATCAAGAACAAACTCTACACCTTAGCCGAGACATGGCCCTTGGCTCTTGCCACAGTAGCCAGCAGCGTCGGCATAGCCTGGCTGTGCCTTAAGCTCTACGATGAGCCGGTGAGGAAGTGGTTGAGGAAATCTGCAAAATAAATATTAAGGGATTTAACAGTGTCTTATTATTCTTCTTCTTGGTATTCCAATAAAAGGATGTCAATAATTGGTTTTAGTTCAGGTATATCACATTCTATAGTATCCCATAGACTTAATGGGTCTATTGTGTAGTAGCCATGAACTAAAACATGGCGCATACCTTCTATTTGCCTCCAGTTTACTTCTGGATGCATAGCTCTATATTCTTTTGTAAGCATATAAACAGCTTCTCCTATAATTTCTACGAGTTTCACAAACCCATAGAATATTACAGGATTCTTTTCTAGGTCTTCATACTTATATTGATTTTTATAAGTGAGCAATTGATTAATCGCCGATTGTATATGCTCTAATCTTCCTTTATCCTTAACTCTTTCTCTCATAAATCAAGAATTTGTCTTTTTGCGCTGTTTTTTCTGCAAATGGCAGTAATCGTCCATTTTCAACAATATCGACACTACGATTGAGAATATCTTCAAGACCTATTATCATGCCAGATATTGTCATAAGAGTTATTCTTGAATTTTCTCTGTCATATTCCACAAGAATGTCAATATCGCTGTCTGATGTTTCCTCGCCTCGTGAGCATGATCCAAAAAGCCATGCCTTCTTAACTGGTTGCTCAATGAAGAACTGCTGGATCTTTGGAATCATTCCCTTAACATTATTGCTAATCATAACTTTAATAATATTTAGTTCAATGCAAATATAAATATTAGTTTTCATACTTCAAAATTTATATGATTAATTTACAGATTATTAATTCAATATTTCGTTTTTGTAGTTCCAAATTCAAGAATTTGAAATGATAAGAAGTGAAAGCCACGCTTTCTTGTGAATTTTTTATAACTTTGCAGATAATGACAAGAAAACACGTCAGGTAAAGATAAGAAAACAAATGACAACATCACCAACAATACTCAACACCAAACAGCAGATTGCAGTGGAGACAACCGAGGGACGCGTGAAGGTTGTGGCGGGAGCAGGCTCGGGCAAGACGCTTGTGCTTGTGCATCGCTATGCCTTTCTCGTGAATGAGCTAGGCATCGACCCCAACAACATCCTCTGTATGACGTTCACCAATAAGGCGGCGAGCGAGATGAAGACGCGTATAGGACGTTTGACCGACTCTGCCAACGTGAACGATTTTGTGTGTACCATTCATGGTTTCTGCGTGAAGTTCTTGCGCAATGAGATATTCCGCATAGGCTTTCCCAAGGGATTCTCGGTGATTGACGAGACTGATGCCACTGTGCTTGCCAAGCAGGTGATGGAGGAGTATCAGCTCGACCGCACTAAGATGACTGCCAAGCAGTTCTTGGCTAATGTGGCAAGCGTGAAGGAGCATAAGGAATATGTGGGAGAGCTGATGGTGCCGCAGTTGCTTGGCGGAGACAATAGCATGAAGCAGTTGGCAGCGGGCGATATGAAGATGGCGGCAAATGGCTATGAACAACCCTTCCTGGCTTTTATCAACCGACAGCTTAAGTCGTTTGCCCTCGACTTTTCCGACTTAATCAATTTCACCTTATATATATTAAAGCATTATGACGAGGCACGCACCACGTGGCAAGACCGTCTTAACTATATTATGGTGGATGAGGCTCAGGACTGCAACGACCGCGACTGGACTATCGTCGATATTCTCTCGCGCAAATACAACAACCTATTCATCGTGGGCGACCCCGACCAATGTATCTACGAATGGCGCGGAGCACGCCCTAAGGCTTTTGTCGACTTCTATGCCGACAGCGAGATTATCCTTAACGAGAACTATCGCTCCACGCCAAACATTCTGGATGTTGCCAACTCAATTATCTCGCACAACCGTGTGCGCATAAAGAAGGACCTCTTCACAGAGCATGACGACGGACGCATTGTGCTGCATTATCATGGCAAGTCGGATGAGGATGAGGCTGAATGGATTGCACGCCAGATAAGCAATATGATTAAGGAGGGAGCGCAACCGGATGAATTTGCCATTCTCTATCGTGCCGCCTATCTGTCGAGACCTATAGAGCAGGCTCTTATGCGCGAGAAGATTAAATACACAATGTGGGGCGGCACCCGCTTCTTCGAGCGCAAGGAGATTAAGGATGCCATAGCCTACTTGAAGTTGCTTGTCACTGGCGACGACCTCTCCTTCTTACGCATCATCAACTATCCATCGCGCAAGTTTGGCAAGGCCTCATTGCAGAAGCTCCAGACTATTGCCGACGAGCATAACCAGTCGCTGCTTACTGCCTTGCGGATGAATATCACGACCAAGGACTTCAACAAGGCTCCATTGCGTGATTTCCTGCATCTGCTTGATGATGCCGACCTCTTCCGCCTGACGCATTCCATATCCGACCTCTTTGACTATATGCTCAACAACAGCGGACTTATTGATGAACTGCGTGCTGACGAGGACGAGGAGCGACTGGAGAATGTCATGGAACTTGCCTCGGCTATTGAGTTTTATGAAACGGAACACAAGGATGATGAGGACCTTTCGCTTGAGAAATATCTTCAGGACATCGCCCTATACACCAATGCCGACTACCGTAAGGATGGGGCTGCTGTGAAGCTGATGACCGTTCATCAGTCGAAAGGATTGGAGTTTCCCTACGTGTTTGTGGGTGGATTGACCGAGGGTATATTCCCTAATCACCGTGCCATACGCGAGCGTCGCAAGACAGCCGAGGAGGAGGAACGCCGACTGATGTATGTGGCTGTGACGAGAGCCGAGCGAGCATTGTTTCTCACCGAGTCGGAAGGTTTCTGCAATGCTATCAAGGGAGCCAAGTATCCTTCGCGCTTCCTCACGGAGATAGGCGACGGACTTGTGGAGGTGGAGGGCGACATGGATCCAATGTTGCTTGAGCTTACCAAGGATATGGTGAGGCGACTCTCCGACGAGACAGAGCCTAAACCTGCTGCAGGCTTTGCCGTAGGCGATAGGGTGATGCACCGTGTGTTTGGTGTTGGCACTATTGTTGAAGCATTCCCCGAAAGGGATGCGTATAAAGTGGAGTTTGAGAAGGGCGAGCGCAATCTTGTGGGGCGTGTGCTGTGTCCTTGCTGATGCAAAGTTACTGACTATGCAATGGCGTATGTCCGTCTTGGTAGCAAAAGGTTCTTGATAAGTAGCTATAAGTCGCAATAATCCCAATAAGGCCAATAGATGCTTATAGAAAACTTCTCGATAGTTTCTCGTTAGGTCTTCGATAGCTCTTCGTTAGGTTCTCGATAACCCTTCGATCATTCTCCGTTCATCTTCCGTTCAGTCTTCGATTGTTCTTCGATAGATAAACGGAGGATAAACGGAGGATGAACGGAGGAATAACGGAGGATGAACGGAGAACGATCGAAGAGCAATCGAAGAACGATCGAAGACTTATCGAGAAGCTATCGAGAAAATGAAGTATAGAATTTAGTTTTTTTATTACATGAAATTTAATAATTATTCTTATGAAGAAAATCAAAATTGGTCTACTGCCTAAAATCATTGTTGCCATAATTCTTGGCATCGGTCTTGGCATTGTTTCTCCCGACATGCCTGTGCGAGTGTTTGTCACGTTCAACGCTCTATTTAGTGAGTTTCTTGGGTTCTTGATTCCGCTAATCATTGTTGGTCTTGTTACTCCTGCCATTGCCGACATTGGCAAGGGAGCGGGAAAGATGCTTCTCGTCACGGCGTTGCTGGCTTATGGAGCGACAATCTTCTCTGGCTTCATGTCGTATGGAGTGGGGCAGACCATATTCCCGTCGCTAATCTCTGATAATCTGAAGATCGCGCAAATCAGTCAAGCTGAGGGTATTAAGCCGTATTTCACGGTTGCCATACCAGCCCCGCTTAATGTGATGACTTCGCTTGTCATGGCGTTCACGTTAGGATTGGGTATTGCCCATCTTGGCACCCAGTCGCTCAAGAGCATGTTCTCCGAATTTCGCGACATCATCACCAAGACCATTCAGGTGGTGGTGCTCCCATTGTTGCCTATTTATATCTTCGGCATATTCTTCAATATGACCCATTCGGGTGAGGTGTTTAAGGTGTTGAGCGTGTTTGTTAAGATTATCGGTGTGATATTCATCATGCATATCTTCCTGCTTATCTTCCAGTATGTTGTGGCTTCGCTTTTTGTGCGTAGAAATCCCTTCAGAATGCTTGCCAATATGATGCCGGCTTATTTCACTGCTCTTGGCACACAGTCGTCGGCTGCCACCATTCCCGTAACAATGCGTCAGACCATACTCAATGGAGTTAACAAGGACATTGCAGGATTTGTCATACCTCTTTGTGCCACAATCCATCTGTCGGGCAGTACGATGAAGATTGTGTCGTGCTCTCTTGCCCTGATGATGATGCAGAACATTCCTTATGATTTCCAGATGATGTCAGGATTCATTCTTATGCTCGGCATAACAATGGTTGCCGCGCCTGGTGTGCCAGGTGGAGCAATCATGGCAGCACTTGGCATTCTTGCCTCAATGCTCGGCTTCGACCAGCAGTCGTTGGCTCTGATGATAGCCCTGTATATCGCTATGGATAGTTTTGGCACGGCATGTAATGTCACGGGCGATGGAGCCTTGGCGTTAATCATTGACAAATGCTTTGGAAAGAAAAATTAACTATAATTACACGAAATAAAATTAACGGCAATTACACGTGAACTTCTCGTATAATTGCCATTAATTTTTATCGTATAATTTATGTTGGAGTGCTATTCATTCAGCATTTTCTCCAGCTCTTCCACCATGCCCGCAGCCTTTGCTGCTTTGCTTGCCGGAGTCTTTTCAGGAGTAAACTGCTCTACAAGATTATTCAAGCGTTCGAGCTTGGCCTTCTGTCCGTTCTTGGTGTATTCGCGTCGCAGCTGAATAATCTTTTCATTGTCCTGCAGACCCTCGATGAGTCGTTCGAAGCGAATGCTTGAGCGTGGGCCCGGATATACGCAGTAGCAGTCGCCTGCAGCCCATGTGCGGAAACGGGAGTCGCGCAATGGGTCGCGTGTCCAGCTGTTGTACGACCAACGCAGATATCCATCGTAGTCGCCACCCACAGCATGCAATGCCATCCATGTTGCCTCGGCAGGAGCCGAGAAGGTGAAGGTATTTGGGAATCCCTCAGTGCAGCATGTGTAATAGGTGCTAATCTTGCCTTCGGCACGGCGGCGAGCCATCACCTCTTCAGGGAACTTATAGCCGTAGGCTATGCAATAGTAGTAGAGGTCGCGCTCTATTTCATCGTGATAGATGCCGGCGAGTGAGATCTTAAATTCTGGGTCGGCATCCTTTATCACCTTTATGGCAGCCTGCATGGCATCCATCGGACGCTCGTCCATAGCTATGCAAGTCTTCTCAAACCAACCCTTCTTGCGCAGATGGCGAGAGAAGTCCTTAAGGAAGTTGCCCCAATATTCGGTATAAGCCTTGTCACCTGGCTTGGCCTTTATGAACTGCATGCGGTTTGTAGCCTCGTCGTAGTAGTCGAAACTGAGGTTCCATGGAATCATGGTGTAGCATGAAATCAGTCGGTTGATGCCCACGTCGTTCATCATGAAGTCAACATACTTGTCGAACACGGCATAGTCGTAGCTCCATGTGCCGTCGATATGCTTTATGCGTGTCACCATCGAGTCGAAGTGGTCCTCGGTCTGTCCGTTCCAAGGCTTGTGCATGATGCTTGTGGTTATGGCATACTGTCCAGCGTCGGCAAGCATCTTCATTATTGGGCGCATGGCATCGAAGTGCTCCTTGCTCCACAGGGGTACGTTATAATAGCGTGCAACGGAGTAGGGGTTCTGCCACAGGTCGAGGTTCATCGACCATTTCTGTGGCTCAGGCAATGTGCGGTTGGTTACCTGCAGTTTCACTTGCAGCGATTGTGCCTTCATACCCTTGCCCTTTATTGTCAGTTGTCCGGTGTATGTTCCAGGTTTTGCGTCTTGTGGCACCCATATATTCATCCATACAGGTTGTGTGGTGTTGCGCTTTACAGGCAGAGTTTTGTTGATGTCGAGCACGTCGGCAACAACAGAAGAGTCGAAGTCGGCAGGATTGCGAAATCCACAGCCACCACCTTGTTCGTTCAGTTCGTCGGTCATCACGTAGCGCACAAAGTTGGTGCGCACGGCAGATGCCGGGATAACCGCCTTGCCAGAGCGCAATTCAGTGGCAACAACCTCCACATCGTTCAATTCGCAGTTTGTCCAGAGCACAGCTTGCGCGTTTACACGTTCGCCACGCCATGCTTTGCCGCTCCATGTGGCTTGTTTCTTGATTTTAGGAATGTCGTTGCGGCGGTAGCGCACGTCGGTTGAAGCCCAACTGAACTGTGTGGGAGCAAAAATCTTGGCCCATGCGGCATCGGTGTCGTGTGGCTTGGTGTCGGTCAGTTCCTCATACTGTCCGAGGGGGAAGGGGTTTGCTTTTTGTGCGGTTTGTGCATTAGCAGCTAATGCAAGAGAGCACAAGAGGACAGAAAAATTGATTTTTTTCATTATAAATTTGTTTTAGTAATAGTTCTTTTTTAGAGAGAGTCGCCTTTTCGACTACAAAGTTAGGCTTTTCTGATGAATTATCGGCATTAATGGGCTTTTAAAATTTTCAAGCAAAATGAATAAATACGTTAAGCCTATATTATATATATAATGTGTAGCTGTTTACGCAAACAATTTTCGGTTGATTCATATCAATTTGTAATAGAAATGACATGAAAATGCAAAGATTTCCTCTTGAAAGTTTTGGCAGTTCCGATAAAAAGCATACCTTTGCATCCGCTTTCGAGAAGCAACGATATCTCAAGCGAAACGAGATTGAAAAGTGTTCGAGAAAGTGAATAAAGAAAGAGTTCTTTGAAAAGATTTACATAAGACAGATAAAGTAGTACAAGAAGCGAGAATGATGAAAGACTCATT
>CAKQFF010000081.1 GCA_934230685.1 uncultured Prevotella sp.
CTTACACACAGGACGACGAGACACGCTCACTATCGCAGACACAGAGCATATTTGCCACACATCTGAAAGGAACGCACCATCTGACGAAAGACTTCACTGTGGACTGGGCAGGCATATTCTCGCAAGCAAAGGCTGAGGACCCCGACCGCGTGTATCTCAGTTTGACTAATACCGTTCAGGCTAAAGACGGAGTGGATGGATCGTTGTGGACGGCAGACAAGAACATAATAAAGACTCTGCCCAAGAGTATGGAGCGCCGCTTTCAGCACAATACCGACAAGGACTGGGCAGGATACGTGAACCTTTCCTACGACTCGCATTTCGCACATGAGATAGATGCCCTGTGGAAAGCAGGAGCGCAATACCGTCGCAAGGAGCGCGGCAACCGCTACTACTCGTATATATTCAATCCTGCTGACATATCGCAGAAACTCGACGGAAACGGTTTTGAGCAGTTTGCCTCAATCGACTGGACATGCAAGACTCCTTATTCGCAGGCCTCACAGCTCAACTACGACTCGAAGGAACATATAGGCGCGGCATACGTGATGACTACCGTGAAGACTCCTTGGGGCGAGTTGAATGCAGGCGTGCGCGCGGAACATACCAACCAGATATACACTATGCTGCAGAAGTTTCGCAACATGGGACAGGTGGGCGAGCAGAGCTACTGGGACTGGTTGCCATCGGCATCAGTAAAGTGGACTCCCACAAAGAAGATGAATGTGCGCCTGTCTTACTATCGTTCTATAAACCGTCCGGGATTCTATGAGATAGTGCCTTACCAGATAATGGGTGAGGAGTATCAGGAGAAAGGTAATCCTAACCTAAAGCGAGCAAGGATAGACAATGTGGACTTGCGTTGGGAGTGGTTCCCCTCGGCTACAGAACAGGTGCTCGCAGGTGTGTTCTACAAATATCTGCAAGACCCTATCGAGCAGGTGTTTGTGACATCCGACGGAAAGATAGGCAGTGGAGCTGACGCATACTATATGCCCGACAACCTCGGCAATGCCAAGAACTATGGTTTTGAGATTGACGTGGTGAAGTATATACGCCACTTCGGAATAAAGGCCAACTATACCTACACCCACTCGTCGATAACCACAACAAAGCGTGAGTATAACGTGGGCAGCGCGGAGTATAAGACAGGAGTGACACAGACACGTCCGCTTGTGAATCAGGCTCCACATACAGCCAACCTCTCACTGCTGTACAAGGACACCAACTATGGATGGAACGCCCAGCTTGCAGCATCGTATACGGGCACAAAGCTTGCGCTTGTGTCTCCTTTCAAGGATGCCGACCAGTGGGACAAGGCAATGTTTGGGCTTGACTTCAGCATGGAGAAGAAATTCCCCTGCGGAGTGTCGCTGTTCCTTAAAGCAAACAATCTGCTCGACGCAAAGCGCGAGCGCTACTTGAAGACAGTGAACCAGAGCAACCTGGAATATGAGGGACAGCGCAAGGACAAGACCGTTGTGGGAACTTATCAGTATGGTAGAACATTCCTTTTGGGATTGAGAGTAAAGATATAAAAGACAATGAAACCAATAAACAAATTCGCCTGTATGCTTGCTGTGGCAGCAACAGCCTTTGTCGCTTCTTCATGCGAGAACGACAACATTAATCCTTATGAGTATAATAACAATGGTGGTGGCAACGAGAACCAGGGTTCTACCGAGGTGCTTAAGACTGCGGTTGCCGAATATCCTGTAGGTTCATTGGTGTGGACAAAGGACACAACGCTCACGGAAAGCGTGGAGATACCCGTGGGAACATCATTATATATAGAGCCGGGAGTGACAGTGACGTGTAAGTCGGGCGTGCAGGTGCCAATAGAGATTGTGGTGCTTGGCAACCTATACTGCATGGGAACAGCCGAGCATCCGGTGACCTTCACCTCAGACACCAAGAAGCCAGAGGACTGGGGAGGCATAATATGCGGCTACAACAGCGAGGAGGTGGTGCTCAATCATGTGGACTTGGCTTATGCGGGAGCTACGCCAACAGAGTCGTCGGCATCATTCCAAAACAAGCTCTTTAAGACAACCATCGACGGAGGTGTGCCGGCTTTCCACTTCTGCAATGTGAATGGCAAGTTTGTTATGGCAAACAGTTTCCTGCACGACAACTACAACGACCAGACCTATTTCACAGGTGGTCAGGGCGTGATATACAACTGTATATTTGCTGACAGCGGAAATGCTGCTGACGGTGGCGAGGCTATCAACGTGAAGTCGGGATGCAAGCTCGACATTGCCAACAACATCATATACAATGCATGCACTAATGCCTTCAAGCTGTCGAATGCGGGCAACAGTGAGGTAGTGCCCTTGACAGAGCTTACAGCCTACAACAACACTATCGTGAACTGTGGATGGCGACGCTCAAAGAACAAGAAGGGAGGATGCATTTGGCTGGAGAAGGCCATTGCCCCGACATTCGTGAACAACCTTGTATATGACTGCCGCTATGGAATGAAGCAGCCAAAGAAAGACGGTGCCGACCTTGAGCACTCGGTTGTGGCTCCAAACTATTATTACGCATCAACAGAGACAGGCGTGAAGCAGATGGCGAAGGATGCCGACCTGATAATATGGAACGACAACGACATCAAGAGTAGTGTGGCAGGACAGCTCGATCCTATGTTCAAGAACTTCAAACAGAGCGACAAGATGAACGTGAACTGTGAGGTGGACGATGTGGAACAGGGAGCACCATTAGCCTTTGATAGCTCATGGAACTTCAATCTTCAGACTGGTAGTCCGGCTCTTTCGGGTGGAGTGGCTGATGTGCAGCGTGTGTTCCCAACGGGTTTGGCCTTCTTTGGAATGAAGAAGGTGATGTTTCTGGATAGCAATAATGACCAGAACTATTACTTTACGGCACCGATAGCGACAGCAAGATTCGGTGCAAGAATGTAAGAAGTTGAACTTCCGAAAGCTTAGAAGTTAAAGGAGTTAAGAAGTTAGGCCATTTGTCTTTTTATGAATATAAAGTCAGTAAAAAGACAAATGGCCTAACTTCTTAACTCCCTTAACCTTTGAATACTCTGAACTTGCGAAAGTTCAGTTGTTTGATTATTCCTCAAGCAACGACTGCAGTCTGACGATTTCGTCGCGGTATTGTGCCGCTTGCAGGAAGTCGAGATTCTTTGCAGCAGCCTTCATCAGTTCTGTTGTGTCGGCAATGCTCTTTTCAAGTTGTTTCTTTGTCATGCGTTTCACAACAGGGTCGGCGGCATAAGCGTAGCCATCGGGTTCGATATATGGCTGGTATTTCTTCTTTGATGGGGCGTCGGCAGGTCCAGTCTTGCCAATAGACACGTTGCTATTGGCTTTTTCGTTTCCTGAAGACATAGACGACATAAGGGCATCCTTGATGTCCTTGCGTATTTGTTGAGGCGTGATGCCGTGGTCTTGGTTGTATTTGAGCTGAATCTGACGTCGGCGTGCCGTCTCGTCGATAGTCTTCTGCATACTGTCGGTGATATTGTCGGCATACATAATAACCTTGCCGTTGACGTTTCGGGCAGCACGTCCTGCGGTCTGAGTGAGAGAACGGTGGCTGCGAAGAAATCCCTCCTTGTCGGCATCGAGTATAGCCACAAGCGAAACCTCAGGCAAGTCGAGGCCCTCGCGCAGGAGATTGACACCTACAAGCACGTCGTAGAGTCCTGCACGCAGGTCGTTCATTATCTGCACACGGTCGAGAGTGGCCACATCACTATGTATGTAGTTGGCGCGTATGTCGTGGTTGAGCAGATATTCTGTTAGCTCCTCTGCCATGCGCTTGGTGAGAGTGGTGACAAGCACACGCTCCTCACGCTCACGGCGTTGCAGGATTTCTTCAAGCAGATCATCGATTTGGTTTTCTGTAGGACGCACTTCGATGATGGGGTCTAGAAGTCCTGTAGGTCGGATTATCTGTTCAACGATGATGCCGTTGGACTGTTGAAGTTCGAAGTCGGCAGGTGTTGCAGATACATACACCACCTGATTAGTCATCTCCATAAACTCTTCAAACCGCAATGGACGGTTGTCGAAAGCCGCAGGCAGACGGAAACCATACTCCACAAGATTTTGCTTGCGGGCACGGTCGCCACCATACATGGCACTGATCTGAGGCACACTGACATGGCTCTCGTCGATAAACATGAGGTAGTCCTTCGGGAAGAAGTCGAGCAGACAGTAAGGACGCTGTCCGGCTTCACGTCCGTCGAAATAGCGCGAATAGTTTTCTATGCCCGAACAGTGGCCAAGTTCCTTGATCATCTCCATGTCGTATTCCACGCGCTCCTTGATTCTTTGTGCGCGGATATGGTCGCCAAGACTCTCGAAGTAGTCAACCTGTTTGGTCAAGTCGTCCTGTATGAGGCGTATGGCCGACTCGGTCTGCTCCTTGGAGGTGACAAAGAGATTGGCAGGATAAACCTGGTATTCGTCGAACGAGGCAATGCGCTGACAGGTGAGGCTGTCGAGTTCTTCAATGGAGTCGATCTCGTCGTCCCACCAAGTGATGCGCAGCAGATTGTCGCTATAAGCCATCCATACGTCAACGGTGTCGCCCTTAACTCTGAAGTTGCCACGTTTCAGTTCGATGTCGTTGCGAAGATAAAGAGCGTCGACAAGTTTTCTTAGAAACTCGTTGCGGTCGAGAGTCTGTCCGCGCTTAATGCCTATGATGCTGTTGGCCATGGCAGTAGGTCCGCCCATACCGTAGATGCACGACACGGAAGACACAACAATCACATCCTTCCTGCCCGACAGAAGCGAGGTGACAGCCGACAGACGCAATTTGTCGATATCCTCGTTGATGGCAAGGTCTTTCTCGATATAAGTGTCGGAAGAGGGGAGGTAGGCCTCGGGCTGATAATAGTCGTAGTAGGAGACATAGTACTCCACCGCATTGTTGGGGAAGAAACTCTTCATCTCCTCGTAGAGCTGAGCGGCAAGAGTCTTGTTGTGGCTGAGAATGAGAGTGGGGCGTCCGATATTGGCAATGACATTAGCCATGGTGAATGTCTTGCCCGAGCCAGTGACACCGAGCAACACTTGGGCCTCTTCACCCTGAAGAATGCCGTCGGTCAGCTGTTGTATAGCTTGTGGCTGGTCGCCCGTGGGCGAGAAGCGCGAAGTGATTTTGAAATCCATATTATAGCCTTTTAATCATACAAAAATACTAAAAACTGCGAAAACAGACAAGCATAGACCATGTTTTAGCGTGAATATTTTATAAAAACGGCCACATTACTTTGTAAATAGATGAATAATGTGTATTTTTGCAGTTCAAAATAAATATCGAGTTATGAAGAATTACATCACAGTAGCAATTCTTGCGGCACTGCTCCTTACGAGTTGTGCCAACGAATTCAACAAGGTATACAAGACAAGCGACTATTCCTATAAGTATGAATATGCCAAGGAATGCTATGCACAGGGCAAATATGTGCGTACCTCGACATTGTTGCAGGGTCTCGTTACCATGCAGAAAGGCACCGACAACGCTCAAGAGAGTCTGTATATGCTTGGCATGGCCGAGTATAACAGCAAGGAATACGACGGAGCCGCTGCTACATTCAAGAAATATTTTGCAAGCTACCCGAAAGGCACATACGCCGAGAACGCAGAGTTTTATGTGGGCATGAGCCTTTACAACCTCACTCCGGAGCCACGTCTTGACCAGTCGCAGACTGTGAATGCAATTTCTGCCTTCCAGGATTATCTCGACCTCTTCCCGGATGGAAGCCGTCGTGCTGAGGCACAGCAGCGTCTGTTTGAGTTGCAGGACAAGCTTGTGCAGAAGGAACTGCATTCGGCTCAGCTCTACTATGACCTCGGCCAGTATTTCGGCAACTGCACATACGGAGGCAACAACTACGAGGCTTGCATCATTACAGCACAGAACGCATTGAAGGATTTCCCTTATTCTAAGCTGCGCGAGAAATTTGCTCTGCTTGTGATGAAGAGCAAGTTTGAGTTGGCTCAGCAGAGTGTGGAGGAGAAGAAGCTTGAGCGTTTTCAGGACGCCGAGGATGAGTGCTATGGATTCCTCAACGAGTATCCCGACTCAAAGGACAAGGTGATGGCCGAGAAGTTCATCAACAAGTGCAAGGAATACACCAAGGACTGATTTGTAGAGAATAAATAAACATTAATCAATAAACATAAACATTAAATTAATGGATTACAAAAAATCAAAAGCTCCCGTCAACACCGTCACACGCAACATCATGGATTTGTGCGACGAGACAGGAAACATCTATGAGAGTGTTGCTATCATCGCTAAGCGTGCAAACCAGATTGCCGTAGAGATTAAGCAGGACCTCAACAAGAAGCTTGCCGAGTTCGCTTCATACAACGACTCGCTTGAGGAGGTGTTCGAGAACCGT
Organism: uncultured Prevotella sp.; assembly: GCA_934230685.1. GTDB lineage: Bacteria > Bacteroidota > Bacteroidia > Bacteroidales > Bacteroidaceae > Prevotella. Next base: position 6,395 of record CAKQFF010000081.1, read on the forward strand.
GAGCAGATTGAAATCTCACGCTACTACGAGAAACTCCCGAAGCCAACACTTCTTGCTACACAGGAGTTTGTTGAGGGTAATGTATACTACCGCGATCCCTCACAGGACAACAGCAAGGAACAGGAAGAGGCTTAATCAAGGTATATAAGTTATGATACAGCGCAAGCAATCTGTCTTCTTGCTTATCGCCTTCATCGTCTCGCTGGTATGTCTGTGTATGCCGCTTGGCAGCTTTGAGCCACAGGCGATGGGCGTGGATTTCAAGATGTACAACCTCATGGTGGTGCTCGGCAGTGGTGCCGACTACTCGGTGTGCGGTCTATTCGGACTTCTCGTGATAAGCAGTGTGCTGAGTCTTGCCATCATATTCCTCTACAAGAACCGTCCGTTGCAGAGCCGTATGTGTCTATGCAACCTGTTTTTGCTCTTGGCGTGGTATGTGGTGTTCGGTGCAATGACACGCAATGTGATATCAGCCGACACAACTTTCCATATCTCGTTCGCAGCATGTCTGCCAGCTGTGGCATTGATACTCGTGTTTATGGCACGTGTGGCGATAATAAAGGATGAGAAGATGGTTAGGGCTTCTGAAAGAATAAGATAGCATATAATACATTATTATATAATATATATACCTTAATATATATAGGGTAGGAGAGGGATGTCCTCGTTTCATGGTGTAAGTGGTAATCGCTTAGGAAGCCAGGAACGAGGACATCTTTTTTTGTTGATATAGGCTTTTTGGTGGGTTGTAATATGGCTTTTCATTATAGGTTTTTGGTGATATGGATAGTTGCTTAAAAGTGTAATAAAACACCTGTATCGCTTGTATCGCATTGAAAATCACTTGATTTACGTGTATTTAGAAACCTTAAAATATTACAAATGCTACTTGAAAAACTTGCACATTTCACGAAATTTGTGTAATTTTGCACCCGATAAGAAAAAAGGATACAGACTTCTTTTTGTTTTAGAGGCGTATCTGAAAGTATCTAACGGAATTTAGATTAATGCTGGATTGATTGTTTTCAGGCATCTATCGTGAACATTTATTTCGGTTGTCTTCCCGCTAAAAAAAGACTTAACATGCAGGGAAGAGTTCTTTATATGATATGTCGCCGCTTCTGTATTGAAGAAGTGTTGCCACTGACTATTTAAGGGATAGTGTTCGGATTCCACAAACAAATTTATAATGATTAAACTTTTTAAAGTAGTATTATTAGTTGTATGTTTATTGGGAGCAAATCCCGTTATGGGTGCAGAAACAGCAGTTGAGACAGAAACTGCCAGCACAGATGATTTTGATTGGGAACCTGTGATGCAGGCGATAATTCAGGTTGAGAGTGAAGGCAACACCAAGGCTGTGAAGGGTAACTCATGCGGAGCAATGCAAATCACACCGATATTGGTAGCCGAATGCAACCAAATCCTGAAGAAGCGCAACAGCAAGAAGCGTTTCACGCTGCGCGACAGATTTAGCTTGGCAAAGTCGAAGGAGATGTTTGAGCTTATACAGTCGCATTTCAATCCGCTCAACGATATAGAGCGTGCCATCAGATCGTGGAATGGTGGCAATAGATATAGCGTAAAGCGCACACAGCGTTATTTTGAGAAGGTGATGAAGCACCTTACCCCAAACAATTAAGCAAGAAAAATTTATTTCTTTTTATAGAGCCTTGGTAGCGTAAAAGTTGCCAGGGCTTTTTTCTTGGGAGGCAAAATTGTTCGCACTCGAACATAAAACAGCAAAAAACATGATGTGGATAGCGATTTATGTTTCATTTATGTGGTTTTGCTTGATATAAATCATTTATGAATAAAAATGTGTGAAAAAAGAGCGTCAAAGTTTTGCAGTTATCGAAAAAAGTAATACCTTTGCACTCGCAATTCAGAAATGAGGTTGCTGATAACAAAATAACCAATGCACCCTTAGCTCAGTTGGTAGAGCAACTGACTCTTAATCAGTGGGTCTAGG
>CAKQFF010000082.1 GCA_934230685.1 uncultured Prevotella sp.
ATTTCAAAGAACAAAAGATGTGTATAAAGGGTAGGGCGTTGCCCTGGGCTATGGAGAACATTGGGCTTTCAGCCCGCATTTGTTTGACTTTTGATACACCCTCATATGTAAAGATAATAATGATCTGTTACTTATTGTTCTCCACAGCGGCAGGAGTCCAATTTTTGAAGAAACGCAGTACCTTTTTCTCGCTGTAGCTTTTATCCTCCTCAAGGAAGCTTGAATCCTGAATGTGCAGCACTTTGCCGTTAGCGTCAAGAACAACGAAAACAGGGAAACCGAAGCGGGCAGGGTTGCCCAGGCGTTTCATCATTTCAGCAGCCTTGCTTGAGTCGCCAGAGCTCTTGCGGGGATTGTAGTTGACGTGTATAAGTTCGAAATTGTCGTTCACCGTTTTGTTTACGGCAGAGTTTGTTTCCACAAAGTCGGCAAAACGCAGACACCAAGGACACCAGTTGCCACCTACCTGACACACAACATATTTGTTGTCTGCCTTAGCTTTTGCAAGAGCTTTGTCGATTTGCTCCATAGGGTCGATGTTTTCGTTGTATACTTTCTTTAAAACTCCCTGGGCATTGGCTATTGTCACGGCTACAGTCATGAGAACAGCTATGATAAAAGATTTCTTCATCGTGTATTTCTTATAATGTTTTTTTATATTTCCTCGACAATCTCCTCGATTGCCTTTCTCTTCTTCTCGGCATGCGGACAGTCTTCGGCTATATGTCCAATGGGGATGATGGCTACAGCCTCAAAGTCGTCCGAAGGTAATATTTCGTTCATGATCTTGGTGTCGTAGTTGCAAACCCAGCAAGTGCCCAATCCCCGTTCTGTTGCAGCAAGGCAAAGGTGTTCAACGGCGATGGCCACATCTATGTCTCCATGAGGCTTGTCGTCATATCGGCGTGTCCAGCACTCCTTGTTGTTCTTCATACATACGATGTAGAGAGGAGCAGAGCTAAACCATTCGCGATCGTAGGCTTGGCGCAGTTTGCTCTTTGCCTCCTCGCTACGCACGATGACGAATTTCCAAGGTTGCTTGTTAACTGCCGATGGTGCGAGGCGCACACATTCGAGAATATAGTCAAGGTCGGCCTGACTTACTGGCTCGGTTGTATATTTGCGTGCCGAGAAACGCTGTTGTGATAGTTCGAGAATATTCATATCTTTGCTTATATATATATTGCAAATTTAGATAAAAGAATCTGTTTTGACAAATAAAAGTAGAAAAATATCTATCTGGCAATTGGATTCATAAATTCACTAAGGTATTCATAAATTCTCTAAGCCGATATTTTTATCTCAACCAATCACCTACAGTCTCGGCATAAGCTCCTATACATCCATATCCTCCATGCACGTTTGTGTAATTGGAGTAGGCGAAGGCAAGTCCATACTTGCCAAAGTCGTTGTTGCCTATGTCGTTGAGCGAGCGCAGCATATTGTTGTATTCAGGAGACAGGGCGAGTAGGTGCGGACGATAAGCCACGTTTTCGTTCAGCCATGTCTCTATATATAGATGCAGTGTCGCCTTGTCGTCGTCGAAGGAACTATTGTCGAAATTATATATGTTTCTGTAGAAGCTGCTGTCCCAGTCGCTTAGGTCGATGTCTATGTTTGAGGAGTTGCTGAGCAGAGGTTCGGCAGCCACGATAATGGGCATGTAGTCATTTTGGTCGTATAAGTCGTCTTTTCTTTTGCTCTCAATGCGAACGGCATAAAACGGGGTGGAAGTGTTGTCGCGCATATTCAGACGCACGACAGGATAGCTGATGCCCTTGAACGACGATGTGTCGAGCCGTGAGTTTTCGATAGTTGGCTTTTGGGGTATGACGCTACTGCCATAAGCCTCGCCAAAGCCACTTGCCCTTACCTTGATGTCAATTCTGTCGCCGTTGTTGTGTGTGCCTATGGCTATAAACCGTGCTATGGGTATCTCGTCGCCAATGATTGTATCGCCAATGGAGATTATGCGGTCGGCTTTGCCGTTGGTTGTGCAGCTGAGGTTTTCCACATTGAGCTGAGGCATCTTGCCGCTTATAGGATAAGTGGCTGATACGGTTATGTTGATAGTGTCGCTTTCTGAAGGAAAGGCGTATACAACGAGCCTGCTTGGCTGTTTCGACAGTTGGCCGAGGCTCACGCTGTCTGTGCATGCTGTGGTGAGGAGCATGATAAGGGTGATGATGTAAAGAGTTGTTGCCTTGTTCATAGTCTTATATATTGTTCGTATCCTTATGCTTAGAATTTCAGAGTGTAGCTTACCGATAGTATTATCGGTATATAGCCATAGCTCTTGATTTGAAACTTGTTGTTGTCGTCGAGCCTAACCTTCACATACATAGTGTTCAAGTGGCAATAGGCATTATATATGCTCACATTCCATATACCCTCCTTGCCGTGGCGTGTGGTGTGTCGGAAGTTTGCGCCTATGTCGAGACGGTGGTAGGACGGAAGCCGGAAGTTGTTGGGACGGTCAAATATATAGTCGTAGCTGTAGCCATTGTCGCCAGGAATGTTGGGCTGCATAGCGTAGCCTACGGGCATGGTGATGCGGTTGCCAGTGTGGAATGTCCATGCTGCGTACATTGATATACGTCTTGAAAAACTATGGCTGAGCGAGATGTTTATCTTGTGGCGGTTGTCAAACTGGTCGTCAAACCACTCTGGATAGATGTCCTTGAACAATCTTCTGCTCCACGACAGGGTGTAGGCCAATGATATTGTTGTGGCGCTGTTGGTGTAAGTGGCGTCAGCCTCAATGCCGTAGCTCTTGCCTTTGCCGTCGGTCACATCGCGGTTCCATGTTGTAGCCGACGGCTGGAATCCCATCCAATGTCGATATTGCAGCAAGTGCGACGTCATTTTATAGTAGGTTTCGAGCGACAGCATGAGATGTTGTGACGGCTGTGTGTAGATGCCTGCTGCTATCTGATGCGACATGGTAGGCTTAATCTCGTTTGTTGTTGGCACCCAAAAGTCGGTGGGCAGTTCAAGGAAACTGCTTGACATGCGGTGAATGCTCTGCGACATGTGTGTGTACGAGAGTTTCAGCGACGCTTTGTTGGAGAGTTGCCACTTCAGAGCCATGCGTGGGTCGATCATGAAATAAGTGCGTCCGTCTACGGCAGTGGCAGTAAGGCTTGTGCCAATGTTTGCCGACAGCCGGTTGCTTATCCGCATTTCATCCTCAGCATACGCGGTTGCCTCGTGCGACACCGTGTTTACTCTTGAGCGTATGTTGGTTGTGTCGCATCCCACTTGCGGGTCGCCATAGTAGAAAGCCTGGCGTTTGGTCTGCGGCCTGAATTGGTGTCTTGTTACGGCAGCTCCAAAATGGATGTGATGGTTGCTTGTGGGTTGCCAGTTGAAGTCGGCATGAGCGGCAATGTCAATCATCTCTGTGCTGTTGAGTCGTATGTCGAGATAGTTGCGGCGGTGTCCTCCCCTGTCTACAATGTCGTAGTCCTCCTCGTTGAATTTCTGTCGTGAGTGGCTGTAGGTGGCTGTGAGCATGGTTTGTATAGATAGAGTGGGCGACAAAAGGAGGTTTGCTCCCATTGTACCGTTGAGATTGCCCCATGTCATTCTGTTCTCAGTGTCAGTCACGTTGTCTCCCCATTGGCTTTTGTCGTTCACGCTATAGCTGTCGTAGCCGGAATAGAAGCTGGTCCAGAGTGTGGCACGGCTGTTGATGTGATGGGTGAGCTTGGCGTTGAAGTCGTGGAACATATAGCCCAGATTGTATTTGTCCTCGTTGCTCTTGTTGGCTATAGCGCAGGCGGGTCGCAGCAAGAGGTCGATCCAGCTGCGTCTGAGCGAAATGTTGAACGATGTGCGGTTGCGGCTTATCGGTCCTTCCACCTGTATTCGTCCGTCGAGCAAGCCAATTGAAGCCGTGCCTTTTATCCGCTCCATGTTGCCATCGCGGGTGCGTACATCCGTAATCGATGATATCCTGCCTGAATAGCGTGCAGGGAAACCGCTTTTGTAGAAATCAACATTTTTAATTATGTCGGAGTTGAATGCAGAGAAAAGTCCCAGTGAATGGTTGGTTTGGTAGAGTGGGGTGCCGTCGAGCAGAAACAGGTTTTCGTCGCTGTTGCCTCCGTGTACATACATTCCCGACACAAGGTCAACGCCCGAAGCCACTCCTGATGTGCTCTGAATGGTCTTCACGAGGTCGGGTGATGAGAATAGTGCAAAGCCATTGTTTATGTCCTTTGCCGTGAAAGTGCGTTTGCCAGTCTGTGTGGTGAGCACGGGTGAGTTCATGTCCTCGGTCACCACCACTTCCTTCAGTTCTACGGTTTGTGATAGTTGGAAGTTGTGCGAGCTGTTTGTCCGTATATTAATGTCGAGTGTGTCGGCTTCGCATCCAATGCTCGACACGCGCAGACGGTGTCTGCCTTCTGTCAGGTGCAACAGATAGCGTCCTCGGCTGTCTGTCAATGTGCCGTCTTTGGATGTGAGGTCGAAGATGGTTGCATTTACAATGGGCTCTCCCTGGATGTCGCTGACCAATCCTCTTATTGTGAATGTGGCTTTGTGCTCGGCAGAGGTTTGCTGTACGGGCGTGGCCGACTGTTTCAGCAAGATGTTATTGTTTATCTGTCTGTATTCTATTCCACTTTGGTGGAAGAGCGTTTTCAAAGCCTTGTTTAGTGGCATGAGGCTGAGGTCGGGGCCTGTGTAAGTCTTGTCGAGTCGCAAGGCAGAGTCGTATACAAAGTGAACCTTGTGTTGCTTCTGCAATTGTTTTATCTCGTTGAGTATGGTGGGACGGGTGTAGGCGATGCTTGTAGGGAGAGGGTCGGCAAGAGTAGGGAGACAAGCAATATGCAGACAAAAGAATATTGGGAGGATATATTGGGATAATTTCATTTTTAGTTGTTGCTTTTTAGGGAGTGATGTATTATGAGGGTTTATCAGTTGAACTCTTAGAAAAGTAAAACTACTTTCTTTCAATCTTCACCCCCAATGTTGTTTCCAATACCTCAATGGCATCCTCAACCTTCGCAGCCTCTATCTCTCCCGACACACTCTTCGTCGTGTCGTTTGTTGTGAGCTTCGTGTTATAGTGGCGCGACAGTTCGTTTAGCACTTCGTTGATAGGAGTGTGGTCGAAGCGGAAAACGTCGGTTGTGTCGCATTCTTCATATTCGTAGATTGTTATGGCAGAGTCTGCCCACACTTTATCTTGTATAGGCTTTTGTGGCAGCATATAGTTGTGGTAGCCGATGATTCCGGCAGCCACGGCAAATCCCACAGCAAGTGTTATGGAAGCGGCTACAGCTATCTTGCGCCTGCTGCTGTGCTGTTGTGTGCCGTTTATTCTCTTGAAACGTTGCCATGCTCGGTTTGTGTTGAGGCAATTTGGCTTGTAGTGCTTTGCTACGAATTGCAGCTCATCATCGTTTATCTTGTTCATAATTTTCACCTTATTATATATGTACAACTCCTGATTATATATATGTGTACAACTCCTGGGAGTCACAGTTGCAACAATAGGAGATAAATAGCCTTTGCCCGTCCGCGAAGTGTTGTGTAAGCCTTGTGCATGTGCGCTTCCACCGTCTTTATGCTTATGCCGAGCGTATTGGCAATGTCGCTGTTGCGTTTGCCGTCGCGCTTGCTCATGAGAAACACACGCCGGCACATGTCGGGCAGACTGTCAATCTCTGCCCATAGTCTGGCCTCGCGCTCGCTTCGTTCCTGCAACTCGTTGTCGTCGGTATTCAAGTTCAGAAGTTCTGCATCAGCGGTAGTTGTATTGCGAAAAGGGTTGCGTCGTATGTGGTCGAGACAGGCATTGCGTGTCATGCTGTAAAGATAGCTCTTGGGTGCAGCAAATTCCTCACCGTTGTCTGTCTTTTCGGCAAATCTTACAAAGCAGTCCATCACCACATCCTCGGCTGTATCTACGTCGTCAAGGAAATGTACGGCATAGACACAGAGCGGACGATAGTATTGACGAAAAAGTTGTTCAATGTTCATATTGGTTAAAAAGTTATGCCCACACCCAACGACAGCGAGTGTCGTGTAGCGTTGCTTTCGTAGAATATAGGCATATTTGATTCGGTACTGATGTATCCATACCATACATTACGGAAGTCCTTGTAGTCGTAGGCAACTTGGAAGTTCAATCCGAAATTCTTAGCCAGGTTTACTGTATATCCTACGCCAAGCTTACCTGTAAATCCCTTGTAGAAGTCGCCAAACGAAGGGTCGATGGCGTATCCTAAGTCGGTGAAGGCGTATGCTCCAGCGAGTTTTTTGAATGGCTTATAGCGTAGCGTGGCGTAAATAGGCATGGTGTTGAAGTCGTCTCCTGTGTAGCGGTCGAGACCAATGCCTCCGCCCACCGACCATTTTTCAGCTACGTCGTAGCGTGCTCCTAAACGCAGAGAGTGGCCTCCCATGTCGAAGTCGCTTGGTCCATAGTTGTGTCCGAACTTCTTCTCCGACAGACCGATATTGTAATGATAGTCGAGGTCTATATGGAATTTTGACTGTGCCTTTGCTGAAACCATTGTGGCTCCGCCCATCATGATGCAGAGCGACATTTTTAAGAGATTCTTGTTGATTTTCATAATTTCTCCTGTTCTTGTATATGTTTTTTGTATGTTTTACCGTCGGTTTTATCGGCGGATTCAACATTAAGACGCGGACATGGAAGAAAACCCTTAGTCGCTCCTCATAAATTTTTTCAGAAAACGTAAAAAATTGGCTTTGTTCTCAGCAGGCACGCATTTTCTTGAACACCCTGTATGAGCGCAGCCTGTCGTCATCCTCCGGCTGTAGCACGAAGAACAGGTGGTCGTTGTCAGGATTGTCAGACATCATCCTCTTTATTTTGTTTGCCAGAGATTCTGCCTCTTCACCGTTTATACAGGCAAAGAAGTGCGAGAAGCTGAAAATAGTGAGTGACGAGCATCCTGGTGAGGGGTTTACAGGTGAAGGATTATCGGCAATCTCATCAATTGAGTCTACAAATCGCCAACTGAGATTGTTTGTCGTCTTTATTCCTTGCATTTCTTTCTCAGCCTTGGCTCTCATAGCCTCCGACACATCGATTCCGATGTATTCAATAGCCAATGTACTCCCACTCCTTTTCTCCTCTTCCATGGCTTTTGCCAAAGCTACTCCGCATGTAGCCGGACCGCATCCAAAGTCAATCATCCTCACTCGCATGTCGTGTCTTGCTGCAATGTCGTTTATTTCCGCCATGTGCGAGCGATACTGTTGTTTGGCTTTCTCGATGCGTTCGGGCATGAGGTAATGGCAATAGATTTCCACCTGGTCGGCAGCAGTGAGCGTGATGGATTGCTGTAGGGTTTTGCTGTAGGCCATCAGTCCGTGTGAGAAGTTGGAGCGGCCGTAGTTGATGAACACCAGATTGGCGTCGCGGTTGTTGCCAAATAGAATGTCGTCCTCGCCGTTTGTTGCGCTTGCTTTAGGTAGGGAGAATTTGCCCTCGCAATACTGCTCCATGGGAATATTGATGTAAGCCGACTTGCTCTTTGCATACTCCAAGAGTTTGTAGAAGGTGAAGTTCTCGCGCAGGATGTCCGGGTTGCCTACGAGTATCAGGTGCAGCCTGGCACGTGTCATAGCCACATTCAGTTTCCTGTCCACCACCATTCCGTCCTCCTCAAACACATTGTTTGTGAGAAAGTTGAGCTGGTAGGGCTGTTGCACGGTGAAGCCATAGATGATATAGTCGCGCTGGCTGCCTTGATAACGCTCTACAGTGTCAATTGTTATGTTGTGGAGAGGGGCTATCTTGGAGCGGTCGATAGCGTTGCGTATGGTGGCGATTTGGTTTCGGTAGGGCACGATGATGCCCACTGTTTGGTTCTCGTTAAACGAGTCCTTGTTGATATTGTAGATTTGCATTACTGTTGCCGCAATCATTTCGGCTTCCACTTGGTTGGTTTTAGCCGATAGCGAAGTTCTTGGCTTTTGAGCGGCGACAAATGTGAGACGGTGGGTGCGCAGCATTTGCTCGATACCGTTGGCCGACTTGCATGTCTCCACTGGGAGAGTCTGATGTTGTAGCGGCACTACCTCTAGTCGGTTGCCATAGAATGCATAGTTGGGTAATTCGGCAATATCCTGGTGCATTCGCCCTTGTCGTGTGAGCATATATACAAAGCGTGGGTCGTAGCCATGAATGGTCTTAAACTGAGCGAGCAGTCTTTCGAATAAAGATAGCCTACAGTCTGTAAGCCCTATTTCGCGCAATTCGGGGTTGTTCACTTGCGATTCCTCTGTGGTCTGCTGTACGACTGCAGGCAACTGCTTGTGGTCGCCTAT
>CAKQFF010000083.1 GCA_934230685.1 uncultured Prevotella sp.
GGCATGGGAAGAGAATTCATGTATCTGTCTTAACATGCAACTAATCGCTATTTTATCCCGAATTGGGGTATAATATGTGGAGTCTCAACCACAAGGTCGATTCTACCATTTGCCATCTGTTCCTCCTCATTCACCTGGAACCCACAAATATAGAACAAATTCTTAAGAATAAATCGAAAATGTTCCTCAAATACTATTTTCTCCTTTTTCTGAGTGCTGTACGGAGTGTGGGCTATCAATTGTTTCAGACAGAGAATGCCATTTTCAATATTCCCCGTTGAAAAATTCATTTTCAATTCCTGTATCGCATTTTCCGTCTCCTCCTTATCCTTCTTCAACATAATAGGAATGACCAATTCAAACAGAGCCTTTTTCACCTCACGATTTGGAAATCCCAATACATAGCTGTCGCCAATAACATTCTTGATTGTAAGGTAGCCAGATTGATAAAGAAATAGTTTGGGATTGGTCGTATTAGCATCCGTCGTCTCTATATAATCCATGTCAATTAGCGAACCATCATAAGTCTCGACATCCCTCTCAAAGTTATTCAATATCTTGGGCAACATTTCCGTGGCTCCGCTAGCTATCCAAAACGACTTCAATCGTTGCTCCTTCAAGGCACAGAACACACTGTAAGGGTTATAAACCCCTTGCATACACTCGGAGAAATGATAACCGTCATACATGTCTTTCAGTCTTGAAAGAGTCTCGTCCATGTTCCATCCTTTTTTGTCGGCAAGCGCTTGCAGCTCCTCACTAAGACATGACGTTATCTCATCCTTTGTCAGTCCGCAAACTGTGGCATAATCATCATAGAAACTTATGTTAGTAACCGTATTGAGAACACTAAAAAGACTTATTTGGGTGAACTTAGTTATACCTGTAAGAAAAACACACTTGATACAATATCCATAATCCTTGAGTCCGGTGAAGAAGTCACGGTACAGGCTTCTGCACTCCTCATGATGAGTAGTGTGAAATGAATGTTGCAATGGCGCATCATACTCATCCACCAAAATGGCAATCTGAACACCAGATTGCTCATATGCCCTCTGTATTACTCCAGTAAATCGATTGTTGAGTGTGGCTTCGGTTGTTCGTCTGCCATATATGTCTTCATATTTAGATAAAACATCATCCAAATAATGTGAAAGCGACTCGACAGTTGAACCACCTTGATTCATACTGAAATGAAGAACGGGGCGTTTCACCCATTCCTTCTCCAAATCCATTATCTTGAGGCCATCAAACAACTCTTTCCTCCCCTCAAAATAACATTGCATGGCTGAAGTAAGCAAGGACTTGCCAAAGCGTCGAGGACGGCTCAAGAAGTTGTATTTGTCTCCATTTGCTATTTTCCAAAGCATATCCGTCTTGTCCACGTAAAGATAATTGCCTTTGCGTAGCTCCACAAAATCTTGTATTCCTAAAGGTAACTTTTTCTTTGCCATACTTGTTGGAGTTTTGATTCTATGTGGCTAAGTTACAAAAAGTTTTGGATATTGCGGCATTTGCCAAACAAAATGTTCACATTATATATAAAATATCTGATGGAAAAACTGTAATTTTGCATCACATAAGTATGAAACAAGAATTTATCAACCGCATTAACCTTCTTGCAAAAGAAGATGAACCCTTTCTCTTCGTCATCAACTATAATGGTGACGACGCCTATATTCGTAGACTTTCGGAAATAGATCCGAAGGAATGTCTGTACGATTTCGAGGGAACAAGCAACTATAAAGATAATGAGGCCAGCGAAAATGCCGACTTCAACAAGTATGGAACCCTACATACACTACCATCTGTTGTAGAATGGGAAGTGGATGCTCCTTTGTATGAAGACTACAAGAGGAGTTTTGATATAGTAAGGAACAATATGCTGGCTGGCAACAGCTACCTTGCCAACCTTACATGCAAAGTGCCTGTAAGAAGCAATCTCTCGCTTGAGGACATCTTCGTCCATTCCAAAGGCAAGTATAGATTGCTGCTTAGAGGAGAGAAAGAACTGGGCAGACGTTTTGTGTGTTTCTCGCCTGAGAGCTTCCTCAGAATAAATGACGGACGCATATATTCCTATCCCATGAAGGGAACATTAGACGCATCCTTGCCAAATGCCGAAAAGGAACTTATGGCAGACAAGAAGGAGGCAGCCGAGCATGCCACCATTGTAGACCTTATACGCAACGACCTCAGCCGTGTGGCAACAGAAGTAAGGGTGGACAAATACCGATACATCGACATTCTGCACACCAACAAGGGCGATATCTTGCAGACGAGTTCGGAGATAAGCGGGCGCTTGCCTGATGACTATCGCAAACGACTTGGCGAGATAATAGACACACAACTTCCGGCTGGTTCCATAACAGGTGCGCCTAAGAAAAAGACTGTAGAGATAATACATGAGGCCGAACGCTATGAGCGTGGCTACTATACAGGCATAATGGGCATCTACAACAATGGCAGCCTCAACTCTGCCGTAATGATAAGATTTGTAGAAGAGGACATGCAAGGAATGTCGTTCAAAGCAGGCGGTGGCATTACGGCCAAGAGCGATTGCAGGAAAGAATATAAAGAAGTGGTACAGAAAATTTATCTGCCGATAAGGCTCAATTATAGTTAAATTATCATTAATAACATATTCATAACTATAAATTTCGTACTTTTGCAAGAACAATGCCACGCCATGCAAACGTGGACAAAAGACGAAGAACAAAATATAAGATTATGAAAAAGATACTTATTTTATTATTGATGTGCTGCCCGATACTGTGCGCAGCGCAAAGCGAATGGGAAATCCCTAATGCAGAAAAACCCTCACGTGAGGTGAAAAAGGAGAAAAAGACCCCAAAGGATGCCAATGCAGAGACAGCCAAAGAAAACATAAAGGACTGGGAATATATAAAGGAAGGCGCCGTGCCTGAGGTTGACGGCAAGGTGGTGTTCACCTACGACATCGACATGCCAGGCAAGTCGGCCCAAGAAGTATACGACCTTGCCTATGTTGCTCTCGACAGTCTTGCCCACACCAGCGAGCAGATAAACAGCAACATCGCACTCATCAACCGCAAGGAACACATGATTGCGGCACGCTACCGCGAATGGCTCGAGTTCAACAAGAACTTCATCTCGCTCGACCGCACAGAGATGGCATACACGATAGTGGCAAAATGCTCAGACAACAAGCTCCACCTTACGCTCAGCCACATATCATACAACTATGAGGAGGGACGCTCAACAGGATTCAAGACAACTGCCGAGAAATGGATTTCAGACAAGTATGCACTCAACAAGAAGCGCACGAAGATAATCTCTGGAATGTCCAAATTCCGCAAAAAGACTATTGATAGAAAGAATTATATATTCAAGTATATCACCAACAAAATGAAGGGAACCAAAGACAATGAATAATATGGAAGAAAACATACAGGAGACGGAGAGCAACGACGTGCGCCCTATACGACACCACCGCCGCGATGCCTCCAACGACAAATACTTCAAGATTCGCAATGTGCTCAACATCATCTTCATGATTGGAGCAGTAGTGGGAATGGCCGTATTCTATTTCCACAACCGCACTATGGGCACTATCATCATCATCACCGCAATGGTTTTCAAAATGGCTGAATGCTGCTTCAGATTTTTACGCCAATAAACAAGACAATGACAAAATCAACGATAAGATTTCTAATCGCTGTAATAACCGCCATGTTTGTGCCTACAAACATGGCGGCACAATTAGACGACAACCAGTTCAACCATATGTCGCCCGACGGTAATATAAGCCAACGCTCCAGCCGCAACAATGTCGACTCGCTTGGCACCGACAAGGAAATACCTCGTGGCATAAGAGTGTGGACTGTGGATAGCCGTTTCGGCGACCAACGCGCTGCTGTGGTTGACACAATGTCGCACATGTACCCCAACACTATATTCACAACAGGTATGCACGGAGAATACAACACGACAGGCAACCTTGGCGCTCCGCGTGTCAACCGTATTTTCATCGACCGTAAATACGACGGACAGTTTATCTTCACCCAACCATACGACTATGTTGCCACACCCGTCGACGAGTTTCACTTCACAAACACTCTATCGCCATTCACCAATCTCACCTACAACAGCGCAGGCGACCGTACCAATGGCGAAGACCATCTTGTAGCCAAATATGGAGTGAATGTGAACAAGCAATTAGGCTTTGGCTTCAACTTCGACTATCTCTACGGACGTGGCTACTACTCCAATCAGAGCACATCGCATTTCAAGTATCTAATGTATGGCTCATACATTGGCGACCGCTATCAGGCACATCTGCTTTTCTCTACACTTCACCAGAAGGTGACTGAGAATGGCGGTATCACCGACGATGAATACATTAGACATCCGGAAAGTTTCGACGATGACTTTGCCACCAATGAGATACCAACTGTGCTTGAGCAGAACTGGAACCGAAACGACAACCAGCACATCTTCTTCACCCACCGCTACAACATAGGATTCAACCGCAAGGTGAAAATGAGCGAAGAGGAGATTGAAGCGAAGAAGTTTGCCATGGAATCGCAGAAGGAGAATGCAGCCAAGGAGAACATGGACGAGGCAAGAAGAAAGGCAAAGCGTGAGGGACGCGACTTCGACGAGAAGAATTACAAGAACACAACATTCAGCGGACGACCCAAGGATGCCAAGATTGTGAAATCAGACAAGATGCCCGACGACAACAAGCAGGCTAAGAAAGCTGACGGCAACCGCATTGCTGTAAATGGCAAGGAAGCTGCCGACAGTCTGAAACAGATTGAGGCTAAAACCGCGCTTGACACCATGTGGATGAAGACAGAGTATGTGCCTGTGACAAGCTTCATTCACACATTGAAGTTTGACAACTACAAACGTATTTATCAGGCTTACCAGTCGCCAGCCAACTTCTATGCCAATACCTACAACACAGTGGGCACATTCTCAGGCGACTCCATCTACGACAAAACGTCGCACTATCGCTTGCAGAACACATTTGCCATCTCCCTGCTCGAAGGTTTCAACAAGTGGGCTAAGGCAGGTCTAAAGACGTTCATAACGTCCGACCTACGCCACTTCACCCTACCCGACTCCACACGTGCCACGACTTCATACAATGAGCACAACCTAAGCATAGGCGCACAACTCATCAAGTCGCAGGGAAGGACATTGCACTACAATGTAATGGCAGAGACATGGCTTCAGGGTGAGGATGCCGGACAGCTGAAGATTGACGCCAATGCCGACCTCAACTTCGCGCTCTTTGGCGACACCGTGCGCTTGCAGGCAAATGGATTCTTCCATAGTCTCAACCCTTCTTTCTACTATCGCCACTACCATTCAAAGCATTTCTGGTGGGACAATGACGATATGGCAAAGATCATCCACTCGCGCGTCGAGGGTCTCTTCACTTACGAGAAGACCAACACAACCGTGCGTGTAGCGTTTGATAATGTTAAGAACCATGCTTATTTCGCCATGGGCTACAACATTACAGACAACAAGATGCGTACTGGCAATACACTCTGCGTTAAGCAGGCGAGTGGAGCCGTAAGTCTCCTTACGCTTGCTCTTGAGCAGAACTTCAAGCTTGGTCCGCTGCGCTGGGAGAATGTGATTACTTATCAGAAGTCGTCAAACAACGATGTAATCCCTGTGCCCGACCTCAACATCTACTCAAACATCTATCTTAAATTCAAGATAGCAAAGGTGTTGAAATGTGATTTCGGAGCCGACGCACGCTACTTCACCAAGTACTATGCACCCGACTACAGTCCGGCTCTCGGACAATTCGCCGTGCAGGAAGGCAACAGCCGCACAGAGGTGGGCAACTACCCTGTAGTGAATGTATATGCCAACTTCCACCTTCAGCACACTCGCTTCTTCGTGATGATGAGCCATGTGAACGCAGGACAAGGCAATCGCGACTATTTCTTCACTCCTCACTATCCGCTCAATCAGAGAGTGTTTAGGTTTGGAGTGAGCTGGAACTTCTTCAACTAAGAGAGGAAGGATTATAACGTAATTAAATTAGCGTAAATTAAAAACGGGCATTAACGACAGATATTTGGTCGTTAATGCCCGTTAAGTTTTTATATCGTGTAATCACACGTTAATTATTTAATAGAATAATGTCAGTTAATACTTCATTTTGCGCAATCAACATTAAACAATTCATAGTTTCATGAAGACTTCATGCAAAGATAAGGGCAGCAGAAACCAGCAGTCCGAATATCAACATATTGCGTGCTGTCATTCCTAGCACACGGTTCAACTCAGCACCTTTCCTAATGCTTCGCATCGATGTAAAGGCTGAAGTGTGGAACGGTATATAGAATATGACAAGATACTGCGTCCACTGGCCGTTGTGCCAATTCAAATAAACAACGCCACCTATTGCCATTATAGCGCCCAAAAGACCAAGCAACATATAGAGGATTAGTCCGCCACGCTCACCTATACGCACTATAAGGGTGTTTTTACCAGCCAGTCGGTCGTTGTCGATATCACGAAAGTTGTTCACCACAAGCAACGTATCTATCACAAGTCCGCAGGCTATAGAAAGCACCACAACTGGCATGGGAATTGACATAAGCTCTGTGGGAGGAGCGGCAAGCCAATAGGTCATGCACACAGGCACAAGTCCAAAAAACACGAGTACAAGCACATCGCCCAATCCAAGATAAGAGAACGAGATTGTATATAGGAAGCAGAACACCACACATGCTAATCCAACCATAATCATCTCCCAACCGCCATAAAACACTAATGGGAAACCTACCAAACAAGCCAAGAGTGTGGTGTAGAGCAATCCACGGCGCATAGCCACAGCCGTAATCCATCCCTGCGAGCAGGCACGCTTAGGACCGAGTCGGCTCTCATCATCAGTACCCTTCATAAAGTCGAAATAGTCATTCACAAAGTTTGCGTCAACCTGCATTATAAGCGCGAACAACATGCACAGAACAGCCGGCACAACTCTTATTCCGCTCCATCCATACAGAGCCACAGCACTCGCTATGCCTATCATCACCGGCACGGCAGCACCAGTAAGGGTTTTGGGACGTGCAGCTAGCACCCAAGCCTTTAGGGAATTAACCCTAACATTTGTTTCATTCATCGTATATTTGTCTTTTTATCATTTGTTTCTTGCAAATTTAACTATAATAAAGTAATTTTGCAAGTAAATCATAATATCATTCATCTATGGACACAAGAAATGTAAGTCTCGACCTCATGGAATTTGTCGAGCAAAACATCCTTCCGAGATACAACGACTTCGACCGTGCGCATAATCTTAGCCACGCTAATCACGTGATAAAGAAATCATTGGCTCTCGCCATGTCTACAGGGGCAGACATCAATATGTGTTATGTAATAGCAGCCTACCACGACCTTGGACTTGAGGGGCCGCGTGCCATCCACCATATCACAAGTGGCAAGATACTACTTGCCGACCGCCGTCTGCGACGCTGGTTCAGCGAAGAACAACTCAAGATAATGAAGGAGGCTGTGGAAGACCACCGCGCCTCTGCCTCACACGCACCACGCAGCATATATGGCAAGATAGTGGCCGAAGCCGACCGCGACCTTGAACCAGACCACGTGTTCCGTCGCACTATAGAATATGGACTTGACCATTACCCCGAAAAGAGTAAGGAGGAACATTGGGAGCGTTTTCTCGACCACATGGAACACAAATACTCCAGCCACGGCTACATCAAACTGTGGTTGCCTAATTCGCCTAACGAGAAATACCTAAGGGAAATACGCGAACAGATTGTCAACCACAAAGCTCTACGCGAAACATTCGAAAGATTGTTTCAGGACTGCCACCGATAATCATCATATTTAAAGATACCAAGAGGCAGTTAAATAATGTATTTGCATCTCGTTTCCTTTAAATGTATGGCTTGATTCATAAAAAGATGTAAGCAATGACTGCAACAATATGCAGGAGATACCAAGAGGCAGTTAAATAATGTATTTGCATCTCGTTTCCTTTAAATGTATGGCTTGATTCATAAAAAGATGTAAGCAATGACTGCAACAATATGCAGGAAATACCAAGAGGCAGTTAAATAATGTATTTGCATCTCGTTTCCTTTAAATGTATGACTTGATTCATAAAAAGATGTAAGCAATGACTGCAACAATATGCAGGAAAATGTCTTAAGAGGGCGTGTCAAAACTCCCAATATAAAAAACAAGAAACTCGTTGTACGTTCTTGTGTGGATGTACAACGAGTTT
>CAKQFF010000084.1 GCA_934230685.1 uncultured Prevotella sp.
GTGGGCGTTGCGGGGCTGGATGCCACGAAGCCCGCGCAGTCCGGTGCCACGCACAAGATTGAGGAGCACGGTCTCCACGCTGTCGTCGCGGTGATGGGCCACACAGATGTCGAGGGCAGCGATGTCCTGGCGCAGATTCTCGAAATAGGCGTAGCGCAGGTCGCGTGCAGCCATCTCGATGCTCACATGATGCAGGTCGGCATAAGCCAGCGTGTCGAAGTGGACCACATGAAAGGGCACGCCAAGACGCTGGCAAAGCTCCTTGCAGAAGAGCTCGTCGCGCACCGACTCGTCGCCGCGCAGATGGAAATTGCAATGGGCAGCGTCGACCTCCAAGTCAAGCTCCCGGGCCATAAGCCTCATCACAAGCAGCATAGCCACGCTGTCGGCTCCGCCAGATAGGGCCACAATATACTTTCCCCCCTTAACAAACAAATCGTGGACGGAGGCGAACCGTCGCACTCTGTCCACGAAATTCTCTATAATCTCTTTATTATTCATTGAATATTGAAGTTCTTGAATATCTTCTACTCCACATACAGCACCAGACCCTTGAGATACTCGCCCTCGGGATGATAGATGTTGATGGGATGGTCGGCAGGCTGATGAATCTGGTGCAGGATGCGCACCTTGCGGTTGGCCTGCACGGCAGCCGTGAACACAGCGTTGCGGAAGTTCTCCTTCGACACAATCTGCGAGCAGCTGAAGGTGAAGAGTATTCCGCCCGGCTTGATGCGCTGCAGTCCCTTCACGTTGAGGCGTGTGTAGCCCTTGAGAGCGTTGCGCAGGGCGGCGCGGTGCTTGGCAAAAGCAGGCGGGTCGAGGATGATGAGGTCGTACATCTTGTCGTTGGCGTCGAGATACTTGAAGGCATCCTCGCAGAAAGCCGCGTGGCGGTCGTCGCCGGGGAAGTTCATGGCGATGTTCTTGTTGGTCAGTTCCACAGCCTTGGCGCTGCTGTCCACCGAGTGCACGAGCTTTGCTCCGCCGCGCATGGCATAAACCGAGAATCCGCCTGTGTAGCAGAACATGTTGAGCACGGAGCGGCCCTTGGAGTAGGTCTCGAGCAGGTGGCGGTTCTCGCGCTGGTCAACGAAGAATCCCGTCTTCTGACCCTTGAGCCAGTCGATGTGGAAGTTGAGTCCGTTCTCCATAGCCACGTCGCTACCCATGGATCCGTAGATGAATCCGTTCTCGTGCTCGATGTCGGCCTTGTAGGGCAGAGTGGTCTCGCTCTTGTAGTAGACGTTGGCAATCTCGCCTCCAGCCACCTTCACGAGCGCCTGGCAAATCTCCATGCGGTAGACGTGCATTCCCACAGAGTGGGCCTGCATCACGGCTGTGTCGCCGTAGCAGTCGATGATGAGTCCGGGCAGGTTGTCGCCCTCGCCGTGCACGAGTCGGAATGTGTTGTTGTTCTCGCGTCCGATGAGTCCGATGGCCTTGCGCATCTGCCAAGCCGAGGCAAGACGCGACTCCCAGAACTCGGCGTCGATCTCCACATCGCGAAACGAGAGCACTCGCACGGCGATGCTGCCAATCTGATACATGCCCACGGCGATGAAATCACCCGACGCGGTGAATACTCTCACCACCTCGCCTTCCTCCACGCCCTCGTCGATGTTGGCTACGGCTCCGGAGAATATCCAAGGATGAAAGCGCTTGAGGCTCTCTTCCTTACCTTTTTTCAAATATAATTTCTTGTACATATTTTTAGAGTTTTGAATTTTGAGTTTTGAATTTTGAATTATCGCCGTTGGCGATTTTGAGTTTTGAATTTTGAGTTTTGAGTTTTGAATTGTTGCGCGGAGCACAATTATGAATTTTGAGTTTTGAATTGTCAGCATGACAGTAAGCATAGCCAGGACGGGCTGCGCTCGGGGATGTTAGAGCTGCCCTTACAGGGCGCGTTGTCCGTAAACACCTTATACCCAGGGCGATGCCCTGGGCTGTGGAAAAACTGCCCCTTCAGGGCGCATTGGACAATCTTGAGTTTTGAGTTTTTGATTTAAAAATTTCCAACTCAAAATTGAATAATTCTCAACTCAAAATTGAATAATTCTCAACTCAAAATTGAATAATTCTCAACTCAAAATTGAATAATTCAAAATCGGCTTTGCCGATAATTCAAAACTCAAAATTCAAAACTCAAAATTCAACATTCTTCAGCTCATAATCTCCCGTCGCCATCAGCCTCATTATCTCCTCATAGAGATTGATGCACGCCCATGCGTCGATGGCTGCATACTCCTTCTGCTTGTCGCTGAGCACGTCGGCCTCCCAGTTGGTGAGGCGCTGGCGCTTGCTGATTTTCTCGCCGAAGAGGTTGGCGTAGAGTTTTTGCAGACTCTTGTCCTCGATGCCGAGGTTGCCAATGATGTCCTGGATGTCGATAAACCATCCCGGCTTGAACTCCTCGCGGCGGTGGAGAGACATGAGGTCGTCGTGCCACGACAGGCCCACCATAGGCACGGTGGTGTTGCTGAGCAGACGCAGGAGCGATGGCGGCAGACCCAGATGGTTGAGACGGAAGAGGAAGCATTGCTCGCGCGTTGCCACTTGCAGAAGTGCCACCTTGTGGTTCTGCCCGCGCCTGAAGGCAGGCCGCGTCTCGGTGTCAACGCCCAGTATGTCGCACGATAGCAGATAGTCGACCACACGGTCGGCCTCGTACTCGTTGAGCACGACTGTGATTTTACCGGGAAACGCCACCAACGGCAACGTGTTGATCACAGCCTTGTCGAATTTATTGTATATTGTTTTTTTCATCTTATCGTTATTGAAAGATTACATCCTGCTTGTTTTGAAATCCAAAGACTTCATTTGAAAGAAATCCAAAGACTTCATTTGAAAGAAATCCAAAGACTTCATTTGAGGGAAATCCATTAATTTCATTTAATGAAATCCATCGACTTCGTTGAAAGAATATGCAAAATTAGAAAAAAGTTATGAAATTATGGCTATTTACGAGTTTTTTCAACTAATTTTGTATTGAATAAATCCGCAAACGCGATTTATTTGAAACATAAACAGCAATTAAAGATATATATTCTGACAAAATGGCAAAAAAGAAACCTGAACGCAAGCCCTCCAAATTCAAGGAGGCATTTGGCTTGGCTAACATTCTCCGAAGCGAGCGAACGGACTTCCTCTTCGGAGTATTATTCGTGTTTTTGGCAGTCTACATGATTGTCGCTATGTCGTCGTATCTCAACACGGGAACCGCCGACCAAAGTCTGCTTGAGAATCTGCGGCCAGGCGAATGGGTCAATTCGGGCAAGGTGTTCTGCAACTATTGCGGCTCGGCAGGAGCCATCCTGTCGTATCTGCTCATCACCGAGAACTTCGGTTTCGCGGCGTTCCTCATTCCCTGCTTCCTGATATTGGTGGGCATAAAGATGATGCAAATCTACATGGTGAACCTATGGAAATGGTTCTTCGGCATGGGATTCTCGATGATTTGGCTCTCGCTCTTCATGTCGAAGGTGCTGTCGCCAGTCATGGACGAGCTGTTCTTCAACCCCGGAGGCAAGCACGGAGCCATGGCCGTGGACACGATACAGAATGTCATCGGCCCTCCCGGACTCACAGCCGTGCTCTTCTTCGCGGCCATCGCCCTGCTCACGTTCATCAGCAAGCAGACCATATTCTACACAAGACGGATGTTCAACCCGCTCAGAAACGTGGCCACCATGACCAAGGAGATGGTGAACGACAAGATTGCGGGAATGGGCAACGGCAACCCTGCCGACAACGCAAATGGCGAAGAGGCCGAGAACCTTGGCTCAACCCTGCCGACAGAAGCCGGCAACAACCCCGAGGGCGGCGAGGACGAGGACGGCTCTGGCAAGAAGAGCAGCGAGGAGAACAAGTCGCCCATGGCATCGGTAATCGACCTGACTGACCTATCGGCAATGCAGCCCCAAAACAAGATGGACGAGCAGGCGAATGCGGAAACAGTCACGAAAGTCACGAAAGTCACGAAAGTCAATAGTGAATCGGCAACAGCCGCAGCCAATCCCGCAAGCAACCTCACCGTAGAGGTGGGCAAGGACGAGAAGGCCTCTTCCACACAGCGCACCCCCGAGAAGTTCAACACGCCCATCAACCCGCTCGAGCCGTTCACCAGCTACAAGCTGCCCGGACTCGACCTGCTCAACCGCGACGACAACGATGGCAAGCCCTACGTCGACATGGAGGAGATAAAGACCCACAACGAGGAAATCGTGAGGGTGCTCAAGAGCTTCGGCATCGAGATCAGGGAGATCAAGGCCACGGTGGGCCCTACCATCACGCTCTACGAGATTACGCCTGCCGAGGGCATCAGAATCACCAAGATACGCAATCTGGAGGACGACATCGCCCTTCGTCTGTCGGCCCTCGGAGTGCGCATCATCGCCCCTATCCCCGGCAAGGGAACCATCGGTATCGAGGTGCCTAACAAGAAGCGCCACAACGTGTCGATGGAGAGCATTCTGAACTCGAAGAAATTCCAGGAAACCAAGTACGACCTGCCCATCGCCCTGGGCAAGACCATCACCAACGAGGTGTTCATGGCCGACCTTACGAAGATTCCACACCTGCTTGTGGCTGGTGCCACTGGTCAGGGTAAGTCTGTAGGTCTGAACGTCATCATCACATCCCTGCTCTACAAGAAGCATCCCAACGAGCTGAAGCTTGTGCTCATCGACCCTAAGAAGGTGGAGTTCAGCGTCTACTCGCCCATAGCCGACCACTTCATGGCGCAGGTTGACGACGACGACGAGCCTATCATCACCGACGTGACTAAGGTGGTGCGCACGCTCAAGAGCCTCTGCACGCTGATGGACCACCGCTACGACCTACTGAAACTGGCTGGAGCGAGAAACATCAAGGAGTACAACGGCAAATACCTCAACCATCAGCTCAACCCCGAGAACGGACACGAGTTCATGCCCTACATCGTCGTGATAATCGACGAGTTTGGCGACCTCATCATGACCGCCGGCAAGGAGGTGGAGATGCCTATCGCCCGTATAGCCCAGCTGGCGCGTGCCGTGGGCATCCACATGATCATCGCCACACAGCGCCCTACCACATCCATCATCACGGGCAACATCAAGGCCAACTTCCCCGGACGCATCGCCTTCAAGGTGAGCTCGATGATGGACTCGCGCATCATCCTCGACCGTCCTGGAGCCAACCAGCTCATCGGTATGGGCGACATGCTCTACCTCAACGGTAACGAGCCTACACGTGTGCAATGCGGATTCATCAACACACCGGAGATTGTGAAAATCAACGAGTACATCGCCAAGCAGTCGGGCCCCGTGCATCCTATGGAGCTGCCCGAGCCTAAGGGCGACGACAACGGCGACAGCAGCTCGGGCAACGGCGGAGGCGAAATGGGCGCGCTCGACCCCTTCTTCGAGGAGGCGGCACGCTCGGTGATCATCAGCCAGCAGGGCAGCACGAGCATGATTCAGCGCCGATTCTCCATCGGCTACAACCGCGCCGGACGACTCATGGACCAGCTCGAGAAAGCGGGCATCGTGGGAGCAGCCCACGGCAGCAAGCCGCGCGACGTGCTTATTGCCGACGAGGGCCAGCTGAGCGCAATACTCGCACAACTAAAAAAGTAAAAATATAACAAAACACTAATTATCTTATGAAACACATTTTGTTTAGCTTATTCACGGCTGTGGTGGCATTGCTCTTTGCCCCCACAGCCCAGGCGCAGAACAATGCCGCACAGGCTCGCGCCATACTCGACAAGACCGCCAAGGTGGTGGGCAGAAGCGGAGGTGTGAGCGCCTCGTTCACGATGAACGCTCCGTCAACAGGCTCGATGTCGGGCAAGATTTCGGTGAAGGGAAACAAGTTCTACGCCTCCACACCTCAGACAACGGTTTGGTTCAACGGCAAGACCCAGTGGACCTACATGAAGAAGAACAACGAGGTGAACGTGAGCACGCCTACTGCCGCACAGCAGCAGATGATGAACCCCTACACATTTATTAATGTATACAAGAGCGGCTACAAGCTCTCCACCAAGCCTTCGGGCGCCAACAACGAGGTGCACATGGTGGCTGGCAACAAGAACCATAGCATCCAGGAGATGTACATCACGGTGAACAAGAAGACCTCGGTGCCATCGCAAATCAAGATGAAGCACGGCAACAAGTGGTACACAATCAGCGTGAGCGACTTCTCGGCAAAGAACCTGCCCAACTCGCTCTTCACGTTCAACTCGAAGGACTATCCCTCTGCCGAGGTGATTGACCTGAGATAAGCTCCAGTCCCGTCTTCTTGCTAATAGAAGTTTGCTAATACAAAACGAAAAAACGACACGCTCATGCAAACAAAAATGACGTTCCTACAAACGGTAAGGATCTTGCTGCGCCACCGCAAGCTTGCCGACATGCGCAATCTTAGCTCCCAGCAAAACAAATTTGCCAAAGGGCTGATTTACGTCTCGATAGGTTTCCTTGTGATTTATCTCATCGGTCTGTCGATTCCCGCAGCAATGATTGCCAACGAATCGCGCACCACCACATCGGCCGAGATGCTGTGCATCATCCTGCCCTTCATCCTGTTGTTCGACTTCAGCCAGCGCTGGATAGGCCAGCAGACCCCGTCGCAGATTGTGAAGCCCTACACCCTGCTTCCGCTCTCGCGCTACGCCTGCATGGACGCGTTCATTATCTCGTCGATACTCAGCTGGAGCAACTACATCTGGCTCGCCTTCGTGCTGCCCTACGTGCTCATGTCGATGCTCTTCAGCTATGGCTTCGTCACGTCGCTCCTGGCTGTGGCGTTTGTGGTGGTAATGCTGGCAGCCAACAGCCAGTGGTACTCCATCGTCAGGACGCTGGTGAACGACAACTATGTCTGGTGGGCGTTGCCCATAAGCGTCTACGCCTTACTCATTGGTCTGCCCATGTATATGGAATTAGGCTTGGACAAGCCGTGGTTCAGCGACCTCTACAGCTGCGTGGGCTACTATATCGACTGCCACAACATCTTCGTGCTGCTCATGTCGCTCACGTGGTTTCTTATTCTTGTGAGTGTCAACCGCCAGATACAATTCGTCTTTGTGCAGCGCGAGCTGATGCGCGTGGACAAGAAGGAGGAGGTGAAGAAGGTGAACAAGTTCACGTTCCTCGAACGCTACGGCGAGATTGGCTCATTCATACAGTTGGAACTGAAGCTGATAATGAGAAACAAGAATCCGCGCAAGGCTTTCATCACGGGATTCATCACGATTGGTGCGCTGAGCTTGCTCATCATCTTCTCCGACATCTACGACTCCAGCGCCATGACCAACTTCTGGGCAGTCTACAACTTCGTGATGTTCGGCGCAAGCATCCTCACAAGAATCATGGGCTTTGAGGGCAACTATATCGACTGTCTGCTTGTGCGCAGGGAGAACATTCTTGCCCTGCTGAAGGCCAAGTACATCTTCTACTCCATCCTGCTTGTCGTGCCGTTCATGCTGATGCTGCCTGTGGTTTTCTCGGGCAAGTGGTCGCTGTACATGCTGCTGAGCTATGGCGTGTTCACCATGGGATTCCAGTACTTCTGCATCTTCCAGACTGCCGTATACAACCGACAGACCATTCCGCTCAACGAGAAGCTCACATCCAAGGGCGGACTCGAAGGCAACTACATCCAGATGATCATAATGTTCACGGCTCTCTTAGTGCCTGTGTTCCTGGTGAACACATTGCAGACGTTCCTCAGCGACAATGTGGCCTACAGCATAATGCTCGCCATCGGACTGGTGTTTGTGGCAACCCACCGCCTGTGGCTGCGCAACATCTACAACCGCATGATGAAGAAGAAGTACGCCATACTCGAAAGCTTCACCACAACACGATGAGGCTTTCACACATATTTATATTATAGGAAAGAATACTTTACTATCGCGACGCGGCTTATAATTGCAAATCAACAATTATAAGTCGCGTTTTAGGTTAAGAAATGCCAAACGGCCATTCTTTTTTAACTTTTCACCGTCATTATCCAAGTATTTGCCTTAACTTTGCCAACATAGAAAACAGAGAGAATATGAAGAAACGAACAATTTGGACAATAGCCACCATCATGGGATTCTCCTTCATGGCCCTGCTCTACCTACAACTGAAATACATTCAGGAAATGGTGGACATGAAGAAGGAGCAATTCGACGAGTCGGTCAACCGCGCCCTCTACCAAGCCTCGCGCAACCTGGAGCTCAACGAGACCCTGCGCTATCTTGAGAAGGACGTGAAC
>CAKQFF010000085.1 GCA_934230685.1 uncultured Prevotella sp.
ATGTAAGCCTTGCCCGCGACTGAATAGACGGCATATTTCTGAGCGTATGCCATGCCGCATGAACCCAAGAGCATCATGCAGAGAACTATGCATATAGCGGCGAATCGTCCGCAATGTATGGCAGAGATGTTATTTTTCATAATTGAAAATGTTAAAGTGTTCTATACCGTTGGGATTGATGAATATCGGAGTCTGCTTGTAGTCGGTGATCTTTCTCACCTCTTTATACAGGAAGAGCTCAAGCTCCTGTGTAGACAGACCCTCGTCGTGCTCCTCGCGTGCAGCTCCGTTGAAACCCTCGACAAGAGCCTTGGTGAAAGCACCGTTGCCCCACGACTCGTCCTCGCGCGACTTTGTGTCGGAAGAACTTGAGGCATAGAGCAGCATGCCATTCTTCGAGCGTTTCAGCTGTTCCACGAAATGGCTTGTGGCAGCCGATCGTGTTCCCTCAAACAAGGCCCCCGAGTAGCAAGCGTCGACAAAGGCAATAAACTTTCCGTTGATGTCTTCGGCCTCGTTGCGGAAGTCGGATGCGCTGAAGCAGTCGTAGAGCTTGTCCGAACTGCATCCGTAGGGGATGAAGTAGAACCGGTCTTTCTCGTCGCGCAGTCCGTGTCCGGCATAGAAGAACACGCACACATCGTTGGGCGACGACTCCTGTTTAAGCCATTCCATAGCCTCGAATATGTCGGCACGTGTGGCCTCGCCGTCGCAAAGCAGTTTCACCTGCACGTCCTCGTAGGGAAGTCCCTTCTTTGTGGCTATCACCTTGGCGAAGTCTTGGGCGTCCTTGCACGTGAGCTTCAGCTTAGGCAGTTTTGGGTCGTTGTAGTCGCCCACGCCTATCGCCACCACGAAGAGCTTGGGCAACTCAAACTGTGATGTCTCGCGGATAAGGCGCAGCGAGACAGGCTCGCTGTTGCCGCAGCTGTTCTGGGCGTACATCATTATCGTGCAGTCGTGGCGCGGCAAATCCACGTCGATGGTGTTGGCGGCTCTTACGGCACGTGTGGCAGGCTGTCGCTGTCCGTCCACCATCACCACAATGCGTGTGCTGTCGGGGCAACCGTTGTTGATGAGCTGATACTTCAGCTTCACCTGGTCGGTGTGGAACATCGACTGGTCTTCGGGGTAGAGAATGCGCAGGGTGGGGGCTTTGGCTACGGTTGCTGTAGGAGCCTGCGCGGCAGGAGAATTGGCTGGGGCTGCTGTAGGATTAGCCTGGGCATCAGCCTTGGTTTCTGTAGGTTTAGCTGAAGCATTAGTTGGTGCTTCTGTATCTTTAGCCTGAGCATTAGCCTTGGGGATGGCGGCGCTGGCCTTCTTCAGTTCGTTAGGACCAAGAATCACGTTAGGACTATTGGACTGTTGCGGATTGTTGGCTGGTTGCTCTTGGGCCTGCTCTTGAGCTTGAGCCTTGGGTTGCTCTTGGACTTGCTCCTTGGGTTGCTCTCCAGGAATGTTTACTTCTATGTCGAAGTCTCCGCTAAGAGTTTCCTTTTGCGGCTTGGGAGCAGCTGGCTTAGAAGCAGCAGGTTTGGTTGCGGCAACAGGCTCTGAAGCTATAGTTGCAGCAGGCTTTGCAGCTGTAGCTTTTGGCTCTGAGGTTGCGGCAGCCTTTTGTGTTGGCTCAGCAGTCTCTTTTCCTTCAGCCTTGTTCTTCCACTTGTTGTATTCAGCCTCGTTTTGCTCCACAAGCACACCTCTTGCATAGCAGTCGGCAAGAGTGAGCTGGGCTCGCTTGTAGTTGTTACCAGCCGACTCAAGCAGCAGGTTGAAAGCCTTGTCGTAGTCGCGTGGCACACCGCGTCCGTTCATGTAGCAGTAGGCAAGGTTGTATTGCGCCTTGGCAAAATTCTGCTTGGCAGACCGCTTGAACCACATGGCGGCAGACGTATAGTCGCGCTGTGTGCCCTCGCCTGTATAGTAGGCATATCCAATGTCAAACTGAGCCTCGGCATTGCCCGTCTCAGCAGATTGAAGATACACCTCAACCGCTTTCTCGAAGTTTCCCATCCGGTAGAGCGAGTCGGCTCTTTGGAGCAGCTTCTCGCCGTTGTCTGCGATGGTAGTGGCTCCCATGCCGGTAGTCATGAGAAGCATCGACAGACCAATCATTAATCTATGGCTTGACATAATATGTTGACTTTTTTATGATGTTTAACTTAGTGTGTCTTGACAGCATCATTATCACCCATCTGTATTGCAGACGGGCTGTCTCTACGAGAGCTAGTCCGACGAGTGGCTGCAACAGGCTCACGTAATAGTTGAACCTCGCAAAGAGGATGTAGTTCACTCCTACAAGCGCTGTTGTTATGCCAAAGTAGTAGAGCTTCATCCAGTAGATACTTGAGTAAGGACGTCTTTTCATCAGCACAGCTCCCATCCATGCCGACAGATAAGACACCATAATGGCTATGATCAGGCTTATGATGCTGCTGGCAGTGTAGACCTTATGGTGTGCCATTGACGATAGCATAGCGTAGGCCTGTATCTTCATGCCTGCCATCTTTCCGAGCGGAGTGATGTGAGTGTCGGCTTCCTCGTTGATGGTGCCGAGGATGACAATCTTGTTCTTTATAAGTTTCTTGTTCTTGAGCACGTCGCCGTGCTTGATGACAAGGAAGTCGGTGAGGGAGTATTCAATGCTTCGTTGTTTAGGAGTCTGCGGACTGGGTTTGGTGCCCGTGTATTTGCATACCGCCATGTAGGGCAATGAGTAAATGGTCGTGTCGCCAAGTTTCTCGTTTTGCGAATATTTGCGGATGCAGCCATATCCCTCGCCCGAGATAACATTGCTGAACCCCCATGAGTAATCGCCCTCAAGTCCGTCGAAGAACGATGTGCGCACGTGCTTGAATGCGTCTTTCTCGCTGTCGTAGTCAGTCAGCTTGCACGAAATCACTCCGTTCTTGATGTTGGCAATGGCATTGATAAGAACCTCGTTCTCCTCCTCGTCGTAGCTTGGACGCTCGAATATAAGGTCGATGACAAACACCTTTGGCTGGCATTTCTCTATGTCCTCGATGCAGGCGGCTATCTGGCGGCGGTCGTAAAGCTCGGTCATGTCTACGAGCACAATGTCATTGTTGATTTCCTTCACACCGTTGCTGTTTTGTATCTCGTAATAGATGTCGGTCATGGAGAAGTCGGCAAATGCTTTTTTTACAGGGTCTAATACGGATAGGTTGATTGAGGCAAAAGCCAGAAACCAACCTAAAAACAAGACAATAAGTGTAACACACAAATGGTCTATGCTTATGAATTTGAAAATTTGGTTTATATATCTGCGTATTTTGGTTCTGTACATTGTTAAATACTGTTTAATATTTCTGTAATTTTGCAAAATTAATAAATATATAGCAGATTATAGTTTATTGGTTGTCTCAAAATTGGGACATATGTTGCAATGATAGAACACTTTTGGGCGTATATATATAAATATCAGTAATAGTATTATGTCTTATGGATAAGTGGTTAAACGTTTGCATTGAAAAAAAAGCACCTTTAGCAATGTTTTTCTATCAGGTTATGTGCTTTATTCGTAATTTTGCAGTACGAAAAAAGAAGAGTGAAAACGTATAGGTTAATATAATAGATTAGTTTTAAATTGGTAAATAGGTTTGTTTTAGTTTAGAAAACATAAGTAGGTAAGCTCTATTATGGTAAATGATTTGTTTTGATTGTTGTAGGGGTATGATGAAAACACAAATAAAAGGGGTGAGGTTTCGAGAGAAATCTTGCCCCTTTATAATTTTTGCTGATATAGATGCAAAAAAAACTCTACAGACAAATCTTTCTGTAGAGTTTTTTATTCCTTTATCTTATGTATTGAGATTTCGAAAGTAAAGAAGTCTATTTCTTTCGCTTGCGAAGTCTAAATCATGTGCTTATTCGTCGGCCTGCTCTTCCAATGTGTATTGGCTTGAGCCGTCGAAACAGTGGGTGCATACCTGGCACTTAGGCAGTCCGATAGCCTTGATGAGCTGCTCGATAGTGTTGAACTTCAAGGTTGTGAGTCCAAGCTGGCTGCGTATTTCCTCCACCATGCGCTTGTATTGCGGCGAGTCGGTAGTGGCATATTTGTCGAGGTCCTTGTTGGCATCGCCCTCAAACTTCTCGATGATGCGTCGTGTGATAAGCTCCATGTCGCTCTTGGATGATGTGAAGCCAATGAACGGACAGCCATATACAAGCGGTGGACAAGCGATGCGCATGTGGCATTCCTTAAGACCAGCCTGGTCGAAGAGCACCTTCACATTGTCGCGCAACTGAGTGCCGCGCACAATAGAGTCGTCGCAGAAGAGCACGCGCTTGCCCTTGAGCATAGCCTTGTTGGGTATAAGCTTCATCTTTGCCACAAGCGATCGCATCTCCTGGTTGGCAGGAGTGAACGAGCGCGGCCATGTGGGAGTGTACTTGGCAATGCAGCGCTGGTAAGGCACGCCCTTTCCGGCTGCATATCCCATAGCCATGCCAGTGCCCGAGTCGGGAATGCCCGAGCAGCAGTCCACTTCCACGTCGTCGGTCTTGGCGAGGTTGAAGCCATTGGCAAATCGAGCTTCCTCCACGTTCTTTCCCTCGTAGCTGGAAGTGGGGAAACCATAGTATACCCAGAGGAACGAGCATACCTGCATCTTCTTGTTGGCAGGGCGCAACTGTGTCATACTGTCAGCAGTCAGCTGCACAATCTCGCCAGGTCCAACGTTGTAGCACTCCTCATAGTCGAGGTTGGGAAATGATGTCGACTCGCTCGTCGCTGCATACGCACCGTCCTTCTTGCCTATAATAATAGGTGTGCGTCCCCATGCGTCGCGTGCACAGATGAGCGAATCCTCGGTCATGATCATAATCGTGCATGATCCCTTCACGTTGTGAAAAACATTCTCTATACCTTCCTTGAACGTCTTGCCCTGAATGATGAGCAGGGCAACAAGCTCAGTCTGGTTGGTGGAACTCTGTGAAAGTTCGGCAAAGTGCATGTTCTTCTCAAGCAACTGCTTGGTGAGCTGCTCGATGTTGGCAATCTTTGCCACTGTGCAGATTGCGAACCTTCCAAGGTGTGAGTTGATGACGAGCGGCTGCGCGTCGGTGTCGCTTATCACGCCTATGCCTGCTGTGCTGCCTGCAAAGCGGTCGAGCGTAGGCTCAAACTTGGATCGGAAATATGCGCTCTCAAGATTGTGGATAGAGCGTACAAATCCTTTTTCCTTACTGTACATCGCCAGACCGCCACGGCGGGTTCCGAGATGTGAGTTGTAATCAGTTCCATAGAAAACGTCTGCCACGCAGCTTTTCTTGGAGATGGTGCCGAAAATGCCTCCCATAAGTTTCTTTTGTGCTTTTTTTTATTAAAGATTTGGTTGGGTTTTTGCTTAGAACTCGCTTGTGAAGTGGAACTTTATGTGCTTAAAGTCCTGTTGTGCCATTGACAGCACATATCCGGAGTCGGCAAGAAACACGTCGCGCCCGTCGCGGTCCTTCGCCATATATTGGTACTTGCGTTTCTTGAACTGGTCGAGTTCTTCGGCATCGTCGCTCTCAATCCAGCAAGCCTTGTGCAAGTGTACGGGTTCCCAGCGGCACTTGGCGTTGTACTCGTTCTCCAGGCGATATTGTATCACCTCAAACTGCAACTGTCCCACTGTACCTATAATCTTTCGGCCGTTGAACTGGTTGACGAACAGCTGAGCCACACCCTCGTCCATGAGCTGGTTGATGCCCTTCTCAAGCTGCTTTGCCTTCATAGGGTCGTCGTTCTCGATGTATTTGAACATCTCTGGTGAGAATGATGGTAGTCCGCGGAAATGCAGTTTCTCGCCTTCCGTCAGAGTGTCGCCTATTTTGAATATGCCGTTGTCGGGTAGTCCGACGATGTCGCCTGGCCAAGCCTCGTCGATGGTGCTCTTGCGCTGCGCCATGAATTGTGTGGGCGAAGAGAAGCGCAAAGTCTTGCCCTGTCTTACGTGCAGGTAGGGCTTGTTGCGCTCAAACTTGCCGCTGCACACCTTGCAGAAGGCAATACATGAGCGGTGGTTGGGGTCGATGTTGGCTGTGATCTTGAATATGAAGCCCGTGAACTTAGGCTCTTCAGGTGAGACCTCGCGCTCCTCAGCCTTTGTAGGCTTGGGCGATGGTGCTATCTTAACAAAACAGTTGAGCAACTCCTGAACACCGAAATTGTTCAATGCAGAACCAAAGAACACAGGTGCCACCTCTGCTGAGCGGTAGGTCTCCACGTCGAACTCAGGATAGACACCATCTATAAGCTCCACGTCGTCGCGCAGCTGTTGTGCGTCCTGCTCTCCGATATGTGCCTCAAGCTCGCTGGAGTTGATGTCCACCTCCACCTTTTCAGTCACACGCTGCTTGTCGGGCTTGAAAAGGTCGAGCTTGTTCTCATATATATTGTATACGCCCTTAAACTTGGCACCTATGTTGATAGGCCATGAAAGCGGACGTACACTAATCTGCAGCTCCTCCTCGAGTTCGTCGAGCAAGTCGAATGGGTCGCGTCCCTCGCGGTCCATCTTGTTGATAAAGATGATGACTGGAGTGTTGCGCATGCGGCACACCTCCATGAGCTTTTTTGTCTGTGTCTCCACGCCCTTTGCACCATCTACTACGATGATGGCAGAGTCCACGGCAGTGAGTGTGCGGTATGTGTCCTCGCAGAAATCCTGGTGTCCCGGAGTGTCGAGGATATTGATTTTATAACCCTCATAGTCAAACTCCATTACAGATGTAGACACCGAGATACCGCGCTGCTTCTCAATCTCCATCCAGTCGGATGTGGCAGTCTTGCGTATTTTATTGTTCTTTACTGCACCTGCCACCTGTATCTGTCCACCGAAGAGAAGAAACTTCTCGGTGAGTGTAGTCTTACCTGCGTCAGGGTGTGAAATGATGGCGAAGGTTCGCCTGCGTTCTATTTCTTGATTCATAATATCTGCTTTTCGGATGCAAAGTTACAGAAAGTCTCGCATAATACAAAATATGAAAGCGAGTAAGTGTTTAAAAATATTCTTGTATATAAAACGGATATTGTTTTTTTTATGCAGAATAAGCATGATTTTTTGCTGCTTATGCCTTGGAAAATGTATTTCATGCCTATTTGAGAAAAATTGCGGTTGTGGTGAATAATTATTATTAGTAACTTTGCAAGTGAAAAATAATGTGGAGAGGTGATGTTCTACAACTAACACAAAACTAAAATTATAATGTTAAGGGCGCATGCTTGGAGAAAAAAGTCTCCATGCTTGCGCCTTTTTTCTTTAGGAATGATTATTTGCGCTCCTTCAGCAAGTCGCGTATCTCAGTAAGAAGCAACTCCTCCTTCGTGGGCTTTGGCTCCTGTGGAGCAGGTGCCGCCTCCTCTTCCTTCTTCTTCATGCTTGCGAGCTTGTTGATGCCCTTAACGAGCATGAACACGCAGAATGCGATGATGAGGAAGTCGATGATGGTCTGGATGAACGCTCCGTAGTTGATAGTGGCAGCCTGCATTGTCTCGTTGCCAAGCTTCACGGTGGGGAGCTCAAACTTCAAGTCGCTGAAATTCACGCCACCGATAAGCCATCCGATAGGAGGCATGATGATGTCGTTGACGATTGACGACACGATTTTTCCGAAAGCGCCGCCGATGATCACACCGACAGCCATGTCTACAGCATTGCCCTTAACGGCAAACGCCTTGAACTCGTTTAGGATTTTACTCATTTTCTTTAATGTTTAAATATTATTTGTTATCTGGTTGTCTTGTCTCATGCAACGTCTATAGCTATACCTTAACATAAATGTAGCTGTTTATATCTCATGCGATCGTCTCTATATTATATAATAAGGTGTAGAAGCATCTCGTAAGTTTGTTGCTCACTAACCGTAAAACCACTATTTGTCGCGTTTTGCAAACTGTAGTTTACAATTTGCAAGGTGGTAATAGGCATCGCAAGCATTACTTTACATGCAAATATATTTTTTTAAATAAATTAATACAGTATTTGACTGCAAAATTAGAAAATAATTATTATCTTTGCAGCGTAAAAAAGGAGAAATCCTAAAGACGTGGCGGTTTTTTTACGCTTCTATGCCTCATTAGCAGGAAAAACGGACTGAATCAAGACTTCTTGTACGGAAAAGAATATAATTTAACCCTTTAAAAATAATTAAATTAAAATGATTAAAGTAGGTATTAACGGATTTGGTCGTATCGGCCGTTTCGTATTCCGCGCAGCTCAGACTCGCAACG
>CAKQFF010000086.1 GCA_934230685.1 uncultured Prevotella sp.
GCTCCTGCTCATCCTATGGGGAGGAATATTCTTTAAATTGGCAACAGCGGGCAACACGCTCTTCCCCATTCATTACGACTTAAATGGCAAACCCGACAGCTACGCAAGCCCTTACTGGCTGCTGCTTGTTGGCGGCTTCTGCACTGGCCTGTCGGTCTACTACATGTTCTCGGCCTACCGCCCCATCAATATGCTCAACGCGGGAACACGCATAACAAACATGCGACAAGTGAAAGTGCTGGTCTACTGGGCCTACATCTTCTCAATAGAATTGATAATGACTGGCTACGGACTGGTATTCACAATACCTGAAACCAGCAGTTTATTCATGAAGATAATGGCGGCAGTTATGATTATAACTTGCCTGGGAACGACGATTGCAGTGAGAATGCTTAAATGACAACCGCCGTACCGCTGCACGTCACCATAAGCATGGAGCCACTCTCGCCAACAGTCTCGTAGTCGAGGTCGATGCCTACGATGGCGTTGCAGCCCATTTTCTCGGCACGGTCTTCCATCTCGCGCATTGCCGTGTCCTTAGCCTCGCGCAACACTTTCTCGTAGCTGCCACTGCGGCCACCGAAAAAGTCGCGTATGCCAGCCATAAAATCCTTAAGAAAATTGGCACCGATAATAGTCTCGCCAGTTACCACACCGCGATACTCGCGTATGGGATGACCCTCAAGGGTTGGAGTTGTTGATAAAATCATATTTTTTTCCTTTCTTTTTTATTTTATTCTACTTTTTCTGACTGTTTGACGCATGAAAAGAAAGGAAAGTTGCAACGTGACATTTAAAAAATAAAAAATCCTTGGCTTTGTTATCCGTTTGAGCTATCTTTGCAAAAGACATTTATAGGTGTACATCAGCATAACGTTTAAACTTAAAGAAAGGAAAGCACATGGCACTTAAGTTTTACCCCATCGGCATATTATTGTTTATGGCGGTGCTCGTCTCTTGCCACAAGGATAAAGTTCAGCCCCACACGCGCTCCGTTTACTACTGGAGCACGACTCTCGACATGGACTCCACGAAGACTGCTTTTATCAAGAAATATGGAATTTCGCGAATGTACATACGCTACTTCGATGTGGTGAACGACGAGGGAGGAAGAGCCGTGCCCAACGCCACGCTGAGGTTTTCCATTGGAGTGCCGCGGGGCTTAGACATTGTACCAACTGTGTTCGTCATGCCCGAATGCTTGAGGCAAGACCGTGAGAAACTGGCTGAGCAGATAGTAAGGCGAGTGGTGCAGATGAACGAGACCAACGACGTGCTTAACGTGAAGGAGATACAGATAGACTGCGACTGGACCCAGTCGACACGCCGACTGTACGACGAGTTTATGAGGGCCATGCTCAGGGAATGCCACAACCGAAAGATGCAGCTTTCGTCAACCATACGTCTGCAT
Organism: uncultured Prevotella sp.; assembly: GCA_934230685.1. Lineage (GTDB taxonomy): Bacteria > Bacteroidota > Bacteroidia > Bacteroidales > Bacteroidaceae > Prevotella. The sequence continues at coordinate 1,412 of CAKQFF010000086.1, forward strand.
CAGTTGGCACAAACTCCTCCGCCTGCCGACAGAGGAGTGCTGATGATGTACAACACGGGCGACGCTACGAACATAAAATGCCATAAACCTATTCTCGACATGCGCGACGCGGCTCCCTACCTGCAATATCTTGCCAAGTATAAGCTGCCCTTGTCAACAGCCTACCCTATCTTCTCTTGGCGTATCCTGTTTCGTGGCGGAAGATTCATTGGCTTTGTGCATTACGATGGCGAATATCCCGTTCTGCCCGACGACTCCATTGCCACGCGACAGCCATCAGCCTCCGACATCGTGGAAGCCGTAAGGACAATAGGCAACCGCCGACCCGACGCCAACAACGAAACAATTCTCTTAGATCTCAACAACAATAACATCAACCGTTAAAACCACAAGGATAATGAAAAGATACTTAATTTATAGTCTTTTTGCAGCCTTGCCATTAACCGAGGCAAAGGCTTGCATCTCCGAAGGACCCAGACACAATAATTATATGTTCTCAGTGTTCCATCGCAACGCCTTGACCGACGGCCCTGCCTATCTCTACGACATCGACCGCTACTGGCAAAGCTATACTGGCAACAATGGGCCTAACGGCATCGAGTACTACAAATGGAACAAGGAGGAAGTGATGAATACGGCAAGCAGCAAAGGCGACCACGAAATGATGGCTTATCTCAAGCTGCTCAACCGCTATTTGGAGACTTGCGATGACTATAGCGGCGACGCTTGGAATTATCCCACAAAGCAGGAGATGGCACGCCGACATAAATCGTTTGCCGAGATTCTTGCCGCCACAAAGGCTTATGGCGGCACCAACCTGCGACAGCAATACATTCTACTGCAAATGCGCGCCAACATGATGCTTGGCTACAACAACGCCAACATAGCTTTGTGGAGTGCCACTGCATCAAAATTAGAAAAGAGTATGTGGTGCGAGGCCATGCGTAATATCTATGCCCGTGCCTTGCTGAAGAGCGGACAGCGTAGCCGTGCCTGCGACATTTATGCAGAGCAGGGCGATGTGAAGTCGATAAAGGCGGCGATGAAGAACTATCGCAATCTTGCAGGAATAAAGTCGGTGTTCGCTCAGAATCCCAACGCTCCGACACTCACTTATCTTGTGCAGGACTTTGTGAACAATGTGCAGGAGACACTTGACCAGAAGTCGGCAGGACTCAACGATGCCGAATGGTTTAATATCATTGATGCCAAACAAGTTTTCCGCAAAGACGCTTTGGCTTTCGTGCAGTTTGCCATCAACGCTGCCGAGAACGAAAAGGTGAAGTCACCCAGCCTGTGGCTCGCAGCCGCAAGCATGACTGATTATCTCATTGGTAACCATGAGCGTGCATTGGCTGTAGCCGAAAAAGCAGTAAACGCTGAAGGCACACAGCGTATGAAGGACAACGCACGCGCCATACGTCTGCTTGTGTCTACCCGCACAAGCAAACCCACCGACGAATATACCAACTTTCTGCTTGAAGAGTTCCGCTGGCTCGACAACAAAATCAAGGAGGAACGTGGATCCAACGGCGAATACGACAACCACTATACCGACGTTAAGGACCGTGTGGTGCACAAGGGATTGGAGCCTCTTTTCCGCAATGCGGGCATGGACAACACAGCCCTTGCCTTATGCGCAATGATGAGTGCCGAGAGCAATAACTACATTATGTCGCAGAGTGAGAACCCTACAGACTCTTACTGCAACAATTATAATGTGACGTACGGTCCGTGGGACGAGTATTTCTGCAAGATGGACAGCTTGACAGCCGACCGACTTGCCGACTACTATCAGTATATTTCATCGGTGCACAAGAACGCCTTCGAGACCTATTGCACGCAAAAAACATTCCACAACAGCGACTATTTCAACGACCTTATCGGCACAAAGCTCATTGCCGAAGGACGTTTTGCCGACGCTATTCCGTATCTTAAGAAAGTGTCGACGGCGTTGCTGTCGAGTCAGCTCATCAGCGTCTACTCCTCACAACGACAATACGACAAGCCACGATGGTTTGGCAAGCAGAAGGTGAACGAGGCTTACGAGCCTGTGGCTGTCAACCGCAACGCCAAGCTCGACTTCTGCCTTGACATGACCGAACGCTTAAGCCAATACAACCTATCGCGCGAGGGAAACGAAAAGAAGCAAATGGCCTACGATATTGCCGTGCGTTATTATCAGGCTTCGTGCTATGGCGACTGCTGGTATCTTACGCATTACTATCGCAGCGTGATGGACTCGGCTCGCTCATGGGAGAAGGACTTCGCCGCTGAGACCGTGGAATATCTCAACGTAGCCAAACGGAGCGACAACCAACAATTGCGCTATCGCTCGCTATACGCCTTGGCGTTCATGACGGTAGACCCGTGGATGACAATCGAATACGACTATAGCAACGGATATAAGGAGATAGCCATTCTGCATCCTCAATCGGCTCAATACAAGGCGCTTTCGGAGTTGGACGAGTTTGCACGCAACTATCCCGAAGCTACCGACAACTACACGAGAAGATGTGATGTGCTGGAAGAGTTCAGACAAAAATAACGACAATTAAGCAAAAATATAGCTATTTATTGATTAATTAGTCGTACCTTTGCAGTCGCACTCCATACTTTTATCATAAGACACCCCTATCTTCAAGAAATAATTGAAACACTACATATTTATTTTTCTACAATGACAGACATTGAAATAGCTCGCAGCACCAAGCTCGAGGAGATTGAGACAGTAGCATCAAAGTATGGTATCCCTACAAAGGATCTTGAGCACTATGGCCACTATATGGCTAAGGTTCCGACACGACTCATAGATGAGGAACGTGTGAAGAAGAGCAACCTCATACTCGTGACAGCCATCACGCCAACAAAGGCTGGCATCGGCAAGACAACAGTGACTATAGGTCTCGCACTCGGACTCCACCGCATAGGCAAGAAAGCCATCTGCGCTCTGCGTGAGCCATCACTTGGCCCTGTGTTCGGACTGAAAGGCGGAGCTTGTGGCGGCGGACACACTCAGGTGCTCCCTATGGACAAGATAAACCTCCACTTCACTGGCGACTTCCACGCCATCACATCGGCACACAACACCATCACGGCTCTCCTGGATAACTATATGTATCAGAACCGCGACAATGGTTTCGCCCTGCGCGAGGTGTTGTGGAACCGTGTGCTCGACGTAAACGACCGCGGTCTGCGCGACATAGTTACGGGTATGGGCGGCAAGGCCAACGGCATTGTGCGCGAGTCGGGCTTCGACATCACTCCTGCATCGGAGATTATGGCCATACTCTGCCTTGCTAAAGACGAGGACGACCTGCGCCGACGCATCGAGAATATCCTCCTGGGATATACTGTCGACGGAAAGCCTTTCACTGTGAAAGACCTCGGCGTGGCTGGTGCCATCACCGTACTGCTGCGCGACGCTCTCGCTCCCAACCTTGTGCAGACTACAGAGAATACAGCTGCCATCGTTCATGGAGGTCCGTTTGCCAACATCGCTCATGGCTGCAACTCAATACTTGCCACCAAGATGGCTATGACCTTCGGCGACTATGTCATCACAGAGGCAGGCTTCGGTGCCGACCTTGGCGCTGAGAAGTTCTACGACATCAAGTGCCGCAAGAGCGGACTCCAGCCTAAGCTCACCATCATCGTGGCTACAGCCCAGGGACTGAAGATGCACGGCGGTGTGGCTGTGGAGGACATCAAGAAGCCTAACAGCGAAGGACTGCGCAAGGGTCTTGCCAACCTCGACAAGCACATCAAGAATCTGCAGTCGTTTGGACAGACCGTGCTCGTGGCTTTCAACCGCTACGCTGGCGACGTGCCTGAGGAGATTCAGATTGTTAAGGACTACTGCGCAGAGATAGGCGTGGGCTTCGGCGAAAACGATGCTTATGCTCTTGGCGGCGAGGGAGCTGTTGACTTGGCTAATCTCGTGGTTGACACTATCGAGAAGAACCCGTCAAAGCCTTTGCAGCTTGTCTACAACGACGAGGACACTATCGAGGAGAAGATAGAGAAGGTGGCAAAGAACATCTATGGCGCGGCCTCAATCTCGTTTGCCGCTCCTGCCAAGAAGAAGCTTCAGATGATTAAGGAGCTGGGCTACGAGAAATTCCCTATCTGCATCGCCAAGACACAATTCTCATTCTCTACCGACGCAAAGAAGTATTGCGTGGCTTCGGGCTTCGACGTTAACGTGCGCGACATAGTTATCAACGCCGGTGCCGAGATGATTGTAGTAGTAGCTGGCAATATCATGCGCATGCCGGGTCTGCCTAAGGTGCCGGCTGCAATGAACATTGACATAGTGAACGGAGAAATCGAAGGACTATCATAATTAATAATGTTTGGATACAGAATAAAAAAACAATATCGCACAAAGGTGAGGTTGTCCTGCATGGGCTGCCTCACCTTTGTCGTTGTCATAATAACAAGCATCTGCCGATGCACTTGCTCGTCGTGCTCGGGCGACAACAAACACGTGAAGGACTCTATAGCCGAAGTGTCTCACCGCGTGCATCTTAACGACACGCTTACAAATGCCATGAGCTCGCAACCCGAACTGCAGCCCATGGACTCCATCATGCGTCGCTATCTCAAGCGATGGGAGATTAACGGAGCACAGCTTGCCATCATGCGCCACGACTCGCTTATCTATGCCCGCGGATTCGGGTTTGCCGACAAGGACAAGGGAGTGCCTATGGAACCATCGTACATCATGCGCATGGCTTCGTGCTCGAAGCTCGTTACTGCCGTGGGTATAATGAAATTGAGGGATATGGGCAAAATCAAGCTGTCGGACAAGGTGTTCGGACCACAAGGCATTCTCACCGATACCTTCTACGTGAACTCCATTAAGGACAAGCGCTACTTCGACATAACCGTGGAGCAACTGCTGCGCCACCAGGCTGGATTCACCAACTATGCTGGCGACGCCATCTTCTCTACACGCTATATCATGCAGCAGAACCGACTCACCACTCCACCCGACCATCGCACTCTGCTTCGCATTGTTCTGCGACGACATCTGGGCTATACGCCTGGCACGGCACAACGCTACTGCAACATAGGCTACACCCTGCTATCGCTCATAATACAGAAACGCTCGGGAATGTCCTATGAACAGTTTATGCAGAAATATGTGCTTGAGCCTGCCGGATGCTACGACTTCCACATTGCCGGCAACTATCTTAAGGACCGCCGCTTCAATGAGTCTATATATTATATGCACTCGAGTTCGGAGCCGGCTCCTGAGTTCAACAATTCGGGACGCATGGTTATACGCTGCTATGGCGAGAACGACATCACTACTTCGCTCGGTGCCGGAGCATGGGTGGCATCAGCTGCCGAGGTGTGCCGACTTGTTGCGTCAATCGACGGCGACCCTACTGTTCCCGATGTTCTCTCGCCTGGGGCTGTGAAACTGATGACTACGGAAATGCCCGACCATCAATTCTCGCTTGGATGGAACTTCACTCCCAACAAAGGTCCGTGGATACGCACAGGATCGCTTGTTGGCACATCTGCCCTTATATTGCGATATGCCGATGGCGAGTGCTGGGTGTTCATCACCAATACAAGCACATGGAAGGGGCATGAGTTCTCGAAAGACACCATGGCTCTATTCGCTAAATTAAGACAGAAGTATGGCAGCAAAATGCCAAAAAGAAACTTGTTCGTGAAATAATTAAAAAATGCCCCACCGCATCACGCGGTAGGGCATTCAAACTTTATTAACCAATATTTGTATTTATACAAGAACCTTAATTCTTATTCTTTTTCATCAGCCTTACGAGCGGTAACCTTCTTTGCAGCTGGAGCCTTTGTCTTCTCAAGCTTTGCACGAAGCTTCTCCTCGGTAGCCTCAATCTTCTCAATCTTAGTCTGAAGACGAACAATCTCCTTGTTCTTCATGTCTATCTCCTCGTCCTGATTCTTAATAGTGGTGAGGAGAGAGCTAAGCTCGTCGTTGTCGATAGAATCTGGATAGAGTGAGTTGACGCGTGAGATGAAATCGCCAAGGATGTTCATATAGTTTGTGAAAGCATCGAACGGACTTGAGTAGATACCACGGTTAAGACCTACCTGAGAAGGCTTGGTGGTCATCTGACGGAAGTTGTTTGATGCCTGCAGATAATCCCAATCCTGATTGATGCGAGGATCATCAGCAATGCGCACACGGTCGGCCACACTATAGAGCTTGTTGAAAGCCTCACGCTGCATCGGATTGCCGAGCCAGCAGCTGCAGTCGCGCTCCTCATCGTTCCAAGACAGTGTGTCGGGCACGTCAACAGCACTTACACTATTGAATGTGTCGCAAATCTCCGACGGAGTAGAGAACGACAAGCCACGATTCTTAGCACAAGCCGGAATAGCCTTGATGAAGTCGAGAATGTTTGTTGAGAGCGGCTGAGCGATGCCAAGAGCCGAAAGCTCCATAAAGATATTAACAACCTTCTCGCCCTCTGGCAAGTTGGCAATGCGGTCAACGTATGTGTCAGCGAAGAGCGGATAGCCCTCCCACTCTGTATTGCCAAAGCGCAAAGAGATGTCATCGCTGAAGTTGACATTGCGCATAAGGAGCTTCAAGTTGGGAGCGAGAGCGCAGTTGTAAACATAGTTAGGCGACTTCCATCCAAGGACGTGGCGCGCACCCTCGGTGAGCATACCCTTGAATCCCATCTGCGAAACCTGAAGACCGATATCATCGCTATAGATGAGCGAAGAGTTGCGCAGAACCTTAGGCTCCTGTCCGAAGTATTCCTTCATCTTCTGGCACTGGCGCTTCACTTCCTTGGCAAAGCTCTCCTCATT
>CAKQFF010000087.1 GCA_934230685.1 uncultured Prevotella sp.
TTACCTATAAAGGTACAAAATATTTATGAGACTACCAACTTTTTATGAACAAAATCTTATCCCGAACTGGGGTAGATAAGAGCCATCCTGACCAGTAACGCCCGTGATAAGGGCTATGTTCTGTTTACTCATAAATAAAAATGCTTTTATGTTGTATGCGTGTTTTCAGTGGAGCAAAGCTTGATGGCGCACTCCTTGATATTCCCAATATGCTTTATTCATTAACGGTATAAGTATAAATTTTATTGCCTTTCTTACGCAACAATTCCAATACAAGAAACAGGTTTAGTATAAACAGCCGGAAACAAACGCGCAGGTGTAATACATTTTTTGACGGTTGGTAATACATTGGTAATACATTTCAATCAAAACAAGCGTCCAAATGCGCGAGAAAGCCGATAAATACTGGTGTACCCGAACATTGCGAAGTAAACGAGTTTATAAACGAGTTTACGCCTTAACTTGTTTACTGACAGCAACTTACACAAAGCAAAATATCGCTAACAGCTTGGTAAAGAAGCTATTAGCGATACAATCAAATTTGAAGCAATTCGTTAGAAAGTGATCCGCATGGGGCTCGAACCCATGACCCCAACATTAAAAGTGTTGTGCTCTACCAGCTGAGCTAGCGGATCTCCGTATATACTCTGTATTTCAAAGCGAGTGCAAAGGTAAGGAGTTTTTTTGAATTGTGCAAATATTTTGCGACTTTTTATTTAATTATTTTTTCATCAACACCTACATACAACAATATTTAGTCCGTTCTTTCTTTTATTTGATAAAATTGCAGTAATTTTGCATACACAATAGGATAACACGCAATAAAAAAGTAATCAAACAAAATATGTCAACTAATAACACATCTACTTCCGCCACTGCATGGACAGAGGTGGAATATTCGGTACGCTGCATGAGTCCATACATCAGCACACCTATTTATATACCTGAAGAGACTTCGTATTTTCTGTGTCGTGAAGACGGAACACGCGAGCAACACCGTCTGACATTTGTGGTGTTCCGCGCAGAAGGAGCCGACGAGGACGATTGGGAAGATGACCCAATGATAGGACGCCTGCAAATAGGCGTACTTGGTGAGGGCGACGAGGAAGTGAAGCCAGTGGATGCAGTTTATCTCGGTGTTGAGCCCGACCGCTTCGTAAAGGTGGTACGCGACGACGAGAGCGACATTGTGTTCGACTTCAGATGGAACTACGGCAAGGTGGAAATCGACCGTGCCGAGAAGACCGATGAAGGTTGGCTGCTTAAGAAAGATGATTTTGGTGAAGACGGTATTGCTGTGAAGCTCACCCCAAGAAAAGGCAATCCGTTCACACTGCGCCTCGTGATTCCTTACGTAGGCTTTGCCATCACCGATAAGGACGACAACCGCCTGACAGGCGAGATTGAGATTACCCACAACGAACTTGCCAACTACAACTACTCGTTTGTAGGTGATTCGTCGAACGACCGCTTCCAGCTTTCACTCGACGACAACAAGCTCAACTACATGTGCGTGCTCACAGAGGACGGCAGACTATCTGTAAGAAACATGCGCGAGCGTCTTGCCCTTGTCGACGAGATTGACGCAATGGGAAGTCTTGAGAGTCTGATGATGGGTGCCCACTCAGCACTCATCAAAAACAAGTCGTCGCGTTGGCGCATACAGCTAACTGGCGAGGATGTTGAGGGAGCATCAGAGATAGAGGTGAATGGCAAGAGTCTCGCACGCTTCGCCTTCGAGCAGTTCAACAGCGAGAATGTTGACGAGGACAACCTTGCACAACGCCTGATGCAGATGGAGCAGCGATATGCATTCCAGTGGTATTGGCTGAACGAGGAAGACTGGAGCCACGAGAATCTCGATGGCCTCATCGACATGGAGGGGCTTGACGAGGACCCGGAGAAGATGATGCGCCAAGCTCTGCTCTTCAACCGCTATGAGACTTTCATGAAGCAGCTCACAGCCTTCTCATTCGTATCACAGAAGAACATACAAGGCGACCAACTCCAGGCACGCAACAACAAGCGCAAGATAGCACGTTGTGTGCGTCATGTGTTGGCCCACCGCGCTGGCGAGGAGAACATTTGGGAGCTTGATGAGGAAGCACGCAAGGAGATACAGCACTTCCATGGCACATTCCACAGAGAGTTTGTGGCAGCAATGGAAGAGAAATAAACAAACTGAAAGAGGGTGTGTCAACCCGCATTATTTGCGTTTTGACACACCCTCCTATTATATCAGAGTATCTGCAACACCTCTTTTATATCCTCTATCTTCTTAAGCTCATCCATGATGACTTTCACCTCACTGCGGTCGTGCACACGAATTTCTATCTGACCCTCAAAGATGCCTTCGTTGCTCTCGATAGTTACCTTGTGGATATTTACATCGAGCTTATCCGAAATCACCTCCGACACATCATGCAGCATACGCTTGCGGTCGATACCGTGTATCTCGATAGTAGCGTCGAAGAACATCACCTTGTGCATGTCCCACTTGGCATCGAGAATGCGCTTGCCGTATGTAGCCTTGAGTTTGGAAGCCACAGTACAGTCGCGGCGATGAATCTCAATTCTATTCTTATTGTCGATATAACCCAAGATGTCATCACCAGGAATGGCATGGCAACAAGCCGGGAACACGAATTTTGATATGTTCTCCTCGTTCACATAGACAGGCTTCTTCTTGTTGAAACCCTCGCCCACTGTGAAATACTCCGTTTTCTTATCCTCCCTCCTTTCATTGCGGCTGAGGAAAGGCACATACCTACGCCATCCACCGTTGTTCTCAGGTTTCTTCTCGCGCAACTCCTCAAGATCCTTCTCGCCAAGGAGCACTGTGCGCTTGCCGATAGCAAGGAAAAGGTCGTCGGTTTTCTTAAATTCATGAAAGTCGCACAACTTGGTGAGCACCGGAGTTGTCATCTCCAACTCATTCTTGCGCAACCAATCATCGAGTATCTGCTCACCCTTCTTCTGCAACTCGCGGTTGTCGCGACGCAGAATGGCAAGTATCTTACCTTTGGCCTTGGCTGTGGACACGAAGTTAATCCACGAAGCCTGCACATGCTGCGACTTGGAAGAAAGTATCTCCACCTGGTCGCCACTCTGCAACTTGTGGCTCAACGGCACAAGCTTATGGTTGACCTTTGCTCCTATGCAGTGGGAGCCAAGGAATGTGTGTATTTGGAACGCAAAGTCGAGGGCTGTGCATCCTGCGGGCATTGTCTTAATCTCGCCCTTAGGAGTGAACACGAATATCTCGCTTGCAAAGAGATTCAGCTTGACAGTATCGAGGAAGTCCATAGCGTCTGGCTGTGGATCGTCGAGTATTTCCTTAATTGTCGAGAGCCAATTGTTGAGTTCAGTATCATCATTTAGTTCGGCAGGAACACCGTCCTTATATTTCCAATGGGCAGCAAAGCCCTGCTCAGCCACCTCGTCCATATGGTCGGAACGAATCTGCACCTCTATCCACTTGCCTTGGTTGGACATCAGCGTGACGTGGAGAGCCTGGTAGCCGTTGGCTTTAGGGTGGTTCACCCAGTCGCGAAGTCTGTCGGGATGCGACTTGTATATCTGGTTTATCGCCACATAAATTCTGAAGCACTCGTTGATTTCCTCAGAACGTTCCTTTGGTGTGTAGACTATACGCACGGCAAGAATGTCGTAGATTTCCTCAAACGTGACGTGCTTGTTCTGCATCTTGTTCCATATAGAGTAAGGACTCTTTACGCGTGCCTTGATGTCGTATTGTATTCCCATTCGGTCGAGAGCCGCACGTATGGGCTTGGTGAAGGCAGCGAAAATGGAGTCGAGTTGCTCCTGAGTGTCGGCAAGCTTACCCTTGATATAATTATATTCTTCGGGATGCTCGTAGCGGAATGACAGGTCCTCGAGTTCGGTCTTAATCTTGTTAAGTCCCAAACGGTTGGCAAGCGGAGCGTAGATGTAGAGTGTCTCTCCCGCAATCTTGTACTGCTTGTTGGCAGGCTGCGACTGGAGAGTGCGCATGTTGTGAAGTCGGTCGCAAATCTTGATGAGTATCACTCGGATATCATCACTCATCATGAGCAGAAGTTTCTTGAAGTTCTCGGCTTGGGCAGAAGCCTGGTCGCCGAAGATGCCTCCCGAAATCTTGGTAAGTCCGTCAACGATTTGCGCTATCTTAGGTCCGAAGATATTCTCCATATCCTCGACCGTATAGTCGGTATCCTCCACGACATCATGAAGCAGTGCCGCGCAGATGCTCGTAGATCCAAGCCCCATCTCCTCTACAGCGATGCGAGCCACAGCAATGGGATGCATTATATACGGCTCGCCAGAAAGCCGTCGCACACCTTTGTGGGCCTGCCGGGCGAAGTTGAAGGCTTTAGTAATTATATCCACCTTTCTGCGGTGGGGTGACGCGAGGTAAATATCAAGCACCTCTTTGAAGGCTCCTTCGATAAGCATATCATCGGCAGTCTCTCTTTGTTGGTCTTTCAATTTCTGGTCGTCCATGATACAGGTCTCCTATAGTTTATGTTGATTTAGGTATAAACCAAAAAAGGAGGGTTCGCGCCTTAGATATAAATCATATTAAATATCCGGGGCGCGACGCCTCCAATCCTGATTGTTGTTGTTTATTTTATGCGTATTTTCTTACCAGCACGTATGCTGCTTCCACTGATCTTGTTCAGCTTCTTCAGCTTCTTAACGGTGGTTCCATTGCGCTTGGCTATCTCCGACAATGTGTCGCCCTGACGTATTGTCACGTTACGTCCGCCACGACCGTTTCTCTTGTTCTTCTTGTTTTTCTTGTTGTTGCGAGAGTTTCGGGTCGAGTTATTGTTTCTCGACGAACTGGTAGTGCGGCGGCTGTAGGTAGGTACATCATCGTTCACTTCCACCTCTGTGCGCTTCGCGAGAAGTTCTTCCGGGCGATAGGCGTAGATAGAATCCTCATTGTCGATGAACTTGCCAACATACGAAGCTGGCAATCTGAGAGCCATTGGGCGTGTGTCACCGTTGACAATATTGCGGCGGTATTGCGGATTGAGTTGCTTCACTTGTTCTATGTCCAAGCCAAGCACCTTAGCCACCTGCTCAAAGTGTACGTTGCGGTTTACAACCACCGTGTCGGTTTTCTCGGGCAAGTCGGCCTCCATCGGGCAGATGTTATGGTCGCAATAGTAGGTCATGATATAGTTGGCGGCGATGAAAGCCGGCACATAACCTCTTGTCTCCTTGGGCAGGTATGGATAAATCTGCCAATAGTCGGTAGCTCCGTTAGAGCGGTGGATAGCCTTGTTGATATTCTCTGGTCCGCAGTTGTAGGCAGCAATCACAAGATTCCAGTCGCCGTAAATCTTATATAGGTCGCGCAGATAGTGAGCTGCCGCATAAGAAGCACGCACCGGGTCGCGACGCTCATCCACAAGCGAGTTCACCTCAAGTCCGTAGCGTTTGCCAGTGCCAAGCATAAACTGCCAAAGTCCTGTAGCACCCACACGCGACACTGCATTAGGATTAAGTGCCGACTCAATAACCGGAAGATACTTCAGTTCGAGTGGCAATCCGTAAGCCTCAAGAGCCTCCTCGAAGGTAGGCATATAGAAATTCTGCGCACCGAGCATTATACTAACAGAGCGGCGCAGACGGCTGCTGTATCGGTCGATAAACTTCTGCACAACATCGTTGTAGGGAAGCTCTATCACCGACGGTATGCGCGCCAAGCGTTCCTTGTACACTTCCTTGCTGTACACCGGATTAATGTCGGGCATGTTGCAGTCGGTTCCAATCTTCAAGTATGTCTTGCTGTTGTAAGCCGTAAGCAGCGAGTCATACTCACACGTCATTGCCTCGGGCAGGTCGATGACTTCCTTCTTGCCCTCGGCATCGGTCACAGTGATTTCTGTTTCGTCGTCGTCGCTCTGCGCGAGGACTGGAGTAGAGAAGCCAAGAATCACTGCGGCAATCAATACTAATGTCTTTTTCATCAAAATATATATACTATTGTTTTCGTCTTAAAAATTCAAGCTGAAGCTCATACCCAGGCTGTTAGCCCTTAGTGGGTTGCGCTCGCGTTCATTATTTATTATAGTAGGCTCAACCCTTAGGCTGAGGTCCTTCGAGATGTCAAATTCAGATAGCGATGCATCGACATAAGCATCCACCACACTCAAGGCATAAACGCCCACAAGGCAGAAGAAGCTAAGGTCGCGCCAACGGCGGAATCTGTCCTTGCGCTTGCGGAAAAGTTCCTGATAGCGTTGCAGGTTCGACTCGTCGATTTTTGCACCAAGATGCAGAAACTGGTTATAGCTCTGCGTATTGGGGTCGTCGTCCATGATGTCCATATAGGCCTGCGAGTAGTCGCGGAACATCTGGTTGTTCCAGCGCATGGCATAGGCACATCCCACAAAGCCGCCATATACTATAGGCACCTTCCAGTACTTGCGGTTGTAAATCTGTCCGGCACCAGGCAGCACGATTGCAAGCCACATGGCACGCTTTGGGTTAGGACGCCATGTCTTCCAGTCGCGGTGCTTGCGCATATTGACTGTGTCTGTCTGCGCGAGCATCCGTATAGTGTCTTGCTGCGTGAAGATAGCCGACACGGAGTCATTGGCAGGCTTCATGTCGGCAACGGCAGTTTGTGCCGTCGCGTTAATGGCCGTCATAAGCATGCAAGCAGCTACAAGCAATGTCTGGAATATGTATGACTGAATAGTTTTCACTGTCGTTGTTTACTGTTGTTTCATTTTGTCGAACACACTCATGATGCGCTCGAGTTCCTCCTCATTATCGAAGGGGATAGTGATTTTGCCCTTGCCCTTGGGCGAGCATGTCATCTGCACCTTGGTCTGGAGGAAGTCGGAAAGGCAGTTGCGCAGCACATTAAACTCCTCTGGAAGCTTGGCCTTGGCAACAATCTTCTTGCGTCCGCTCTCCACATCCTCACCATTCTTGAGCATCTGTGCCATCTCCTCAACCTTGCGCACCGAGTAGCCATGCTTCAACACCTCGTTGAAAAGCTTAATTTGCAGCGAGGGCGAGTCCACAGCAAGAAGGGCACGGGCATGTCCCATGTCGATTTCCTTCTTTTGCAGAGCAATCTGCACCTGGGCAGGAAGGCGCAACAATCGCAGATAATTGGTTATGGCCGTGCGGCTCTTGCCCACTCTCTCCGACACCTTCTCCTGAGTCATTCCCTCGGCATCGAGCAAATGCTCATAGGCGAGAGCGATTTCTATAGCGTTGAGGTCCTCGCGTTGAATATTCTCCACAAGGGCCATCTCCATGATGTTCTCGTCGCTTATGGTGCGTATGTAGGCAGGTATGGAGTAGAGTCCAGCCAATTGCGATGCTCTCCAACGTCGCTCTCCTGCGATAATCTGATAACGCTCCTCGTCAATCTGTCGCAGCGTGATAGGCTGTATGATGCCTATCTGGCGTATGCTTGAAGCAAGCTCCTGCAGCGACTCCTGATCGAACTCGCGTCGCGGCTGATTAGGATTAGCCTCGATTTGTCCAAGCGGAATCTCATTGATAGTAGATGAGCCTTGGGTGCGCACTCCACCTGTATCGATGAGAGCGTCGAGTCCTTTGCCGCCCTCAATATCGTCGAGTCCGCGTCCGAGCACGCTTCTATTGTATTTCTTGTGTACTGCCATTATTTTTCGTTGGGCGTTTCGTTCTTGTTGATAATTTCCTTTGCAAGCGCCATGTGGTTCTTTGCGCCAACCGAGTCGGCATCATATAGAATCACGGGGAGTCCGTGGCTTGGGCTTTCGCTAAGCTTCACGTTGCGCTGAATGACGGTCTTGAACACCAGTTCCTGGAAATGACGCTTCACCTCATCATAGATTTGGTTGGCGAGTCGGAGTCGTCCGTCGTACATTGTAAGCAGGAATCCCTCAATTTCGAGTCCCGGATTGAGCTTGCTCTTGATAATCTTTATCGTGTTGAGCAGTTTGGTGATGCCCTCAAGCGCGAAGTATTCACACTGCACGGGAATAATCACCGAGTCGGCAGCAGTAAGAGCGTTGACGGTGATAAGCCCCAACGACGGACTGCAGTCGATAAGAATGTAGTCGTAGTCGTCGCGTATCTTGTCGAGCATGTTCTTGATTATGCGCTCGCGGTTCTTGAGGTTGAGCATTTC
>CAKQFF010000088.1 GCA_934230685.1 uncultured Prevotella sp.
GCACAAAGCGCTCGATGGCGTTTCTTCCGCCCGACTTGGCGCTGAGCAATCCTATGAGATGAGGCTCGAGGATTTGCGACGACTCGTCGATGATGGCAAGGTCGAAGTGCTTAATCTTAAAGATGTGTATATTGGCGTTGAGTGCGGCTGTAGTGGCGCAGAACACACGGGTGTTGGCCATGATGTCCTTCACCTCATTGGCGGTGTGGCATTGCTTCACACGGTTGGTCAGCAGGTGGTCATGGTACGACTCGTCGCAGTTGAGTTCTGAACCTATGCGCAGGAAGTCGATGTTGTTCTCAAGTAGCTTTGAGCAGATTTCGTCTACGGCACGGTTGGTGTAGGAGAGGAGCAGCACGTTGGATTGTGGGTCGGTGAGTTCTTCTTTCAGAATATTGAGCAGTCCGAACGAGGTTTTGCCTGTGCCTGGAGGGCCAATCACGAGAAACAGGTCGCGCGACTGCTTGGCTCTCTCCACGAGAGTGTTGAAGCGTCCGTATTCGCCTTGCATGTGGACGTGAGGGTCGATGGTGGGTTGGCGTTGACCCAACAACAGGTCGCGACGTTCCTGTGAAGCAGAAAGGAAGCTATGCATGGCGCTGTAGAGCGATTGTGATGATGATTCAAACATGTCGTGCTCGATGGCCCAGAGCGTGTCTTCTGGGACGTCGAACACCTGTTTGTCGGTCTGCGAGTTGCGCAACACCACTTCCACTCCCTCGTTTGTGATTTCCTTAATAGAGGCACGGTTGACCATCTGAGCGCATGCGTTGGGCACATTCTCCATCTTGTAGGGATAGAGAATCACGATGTCGCCCTTGCGGAAGTTGGAGGTGTCGGCCGACTGCTCGGTGGCGAATTTCAGCTTGAGGCTTTCCACCATGCCGTAGTTATTCATGCCATATTCGCTGATGGAGAGCTGCTCGTAGATGTTTCCGGCAGCACGCTTGTCCTCGATGGTGTCGAGCCAGATGGCAGCAAATCCGCTATCGTCCTTGGTCTTGTTGCCTACTTTCGACAGTAAGTGTTCGCGCTCGATGAAGCGTAGGAACTGGAAGTAGTAGGCACGTTCCAATGCCGATGCTTCGTGTATGGGCGAGAGCAGACTTTCAAGTTCAGGACGGGTCCATTCTTCCCATAATCGCCCTGTTGCTCCCTTGCGGTTAAGCATTTCTGGTGTGAGGCTATTCAGTATTCCTATTCCCATATTCGAGGAAGTAAGGTCTGTCCATGTCAGCAGGTTGCGCATTCTTATTGCCCGCAGAGTAAGCTCTGGCAGGTTGGCAATAGATACAAGTCCCTCATTGTATTTTGAGTAGAGCAATATGAAATGGCGCAGCTCGTCAGAGTGTTTCTTGAACTCGTAGTTGAACAGCGCACGATAGAGCGATAGCTGCACAAGGTGCTTTTCTTGAGGTTCGGGGCGGTTGGGGTTGTATTCGGGCGAAGAGAACGGCACGAAGGCTCCTTTGCCCGATTTCTGCTCTATGATGGTGGTGTGTCCGTCCTTGTCGTGCAGGAAGTCGAGACGTCCCTGTATGCCCAGCACATCGCTGAAGAATGTAGGCTCGAGCACCACGGCTTTAGGGTCGTATTCGCCCATTACCTCGGGCAGGTCCTTGCCTATCAACTTCTCGATGTTCTGTTTTTGTGAGCGTGCCTCCTGATAGAATTTCTGCACCGTGTTGTGGTCGTTCATGTCGTCGCATGAGGCAAGGCTGATGGTGTTTTGCTTGAAAAACTCCATTATTCCCTCGCCAAACGTCACTTCACGGCTGTGTACGGTATCGTCGAGAAATCGTCCCGCGAGATTACCAAGATGCACATGCATGTTGTTGGCTTGCGGTTTTAGTCGGTTCACCATGTTCACGTATGGCGACTCGGCATACGACTCGAAACATGAGGCTATGGTTGTGATGTCGACGAGATAGTCGGGCTCGAAGATTATAAGCTCAGGCATGCACACGTCTTCCTCCATGCGAATGCGCACAAGGTTGAGTTGTGTGTTTTTCGATAGAATCTGTTTCAAGTAGATCCAATCGCCCTTGCCATTATGGGTAAGGTAGCGGTTCTGCCTGCCGTAGCAAATCTTGAGCTCCGATGCGTTAAGCTCTTCTGTTGCATAGATATAGTCGTTGTCCCACGATGCCACGATGCAGCGCAGCAGGTTGATGTCGATTTTGCTCCAGCGATTCTTTCTGTCTTTCTTTGGGAAAAGCTTGGTGAGGGATGGCGGGATGTCGATGCCGCCGTTGGTGTACATAGCGAGTAAGGCGGTGGCTTTGATGTCGTATGGCAGTGACCTGGAAAGTTCGGCATCGTCGGTGCTGTAGATAGTGTTGAGCACTTTGCGCGTGTCGTGAATGCGCATAGCTACTTCGTTGGGTATGTTGTATTGCTTTACGAGATAATCGAGTTTTGCAAACATACCGATGAAGTTGATGTTGGTGTGGGCGATGCCTTGGTTTATAATGCGTTTGAAGATGTCGCGCAGCATGAGGAAGCGTTCGCGTATGGGGCAGTTGGCTATGGCAACGTCTTCAAGCTGGTCATAGAACGACATTGCACAATCTGTGGTGTGGATTATTTTTTCTTTATTGTCGTTGGGTTGCATATCGCGTGTAATGTTTCTGAATTTCTTATGCCGAAAAAATGTTTGTTGTTTTTGATCATGGCAAAATTACATATATTGAAAATATTTTGCTGCTGTATACTTTCAACTTAAATAATTTTTAACAAAATAGGCATAAGTAGTAACTATTTAGCGAATGCCATAGTATTGCAGTCCGTGCCCTTTAGGGGAGCACGGACTGCTATGCTATGGCATTACTCATGTGGTACAGAAACCTAAATTATATATCTGTTTCATACAGTATCTGTAGATTACGACACTTATAAACCATAAGGCGATAAATTCAACTATAATATCTCTCGTTCCTTCTTCGTTCGCTCTTCGCTACATCTCCGTTAAGCCTTCGTTATACCTCCGTTATGAGTCCGCTTCGTTAACGGAGGCAGATCGAGTTCACTACGGAGGCAGATCGAGTTCACTACGGAGGATGAACGGAGAACGAACGAAGGAATAATGGGGAAGGACAGAGGGAAAATGCTATATCAACAGCAAACGCTGTGACGACACAAGGCTATTACTAACGGTGTTGCAAATGTGAACATGGGCGTAAGCTCCATGAGGCAATTGCGAGGTCTTTATCAGTTTGTTCTCTGGCTCGTTTGTCACTTCATCAACATGGGTTGCACTCCATGACGATGGAGTGTTGTTGCCAGGAGTGGGACACTCCACCTTGATAAGTAGAAGGATATCGCCTCCCTCCCATTCCTCGCTCTTCATGCTGAACTGCAGACTACCATCTTCGACAGACACTTCAAATGGCGGCAATGAACCGAATGAAATTATATATGGAGCAATAATGCCAAGACCTTTGTTGTAATCGGGCTGTGGCAACTCAACTGGAGACAACAATATGTTGTGATGAAGAAAACTATGATAGGCGGACCTCCCTACACCTACAGAATCCTCAAATTGTTCCACTATCACATCCTTCAACAGACGATAGTAAGCAAGAATGTTTCTCATGCCACAACTCTGTTTCTTCTGCGCATCGGTATTTGCATCACGATAATGTGATGGCATTGACTGCACCACCTGCTTACCATTCATTTCTCTATACACATATATCCCTGTATGGCCGGAGAGTATGCCGTTTTCTTTAATCTTTGACATTATTAGCTGTTTTAATTATTTATTTCCCTTTTGATATTTTCCTCATCACATGCCTCCAAGCCGACCTTAGTCACGGTGACTTCTTATGAATAAAGGTGGTAAATTCCACCCGCCATCATTTTCACTATTCCTTTCATTTCCATGCTGAATAGTGCAGAGTTTGTGTTTGCTATTGTTAGTCCTGTTTTCAGGCTGATGGTGTTAGCTTGCAGGTCGTTGTCTTGCGACAGCAACTGCATTATTATTTTCTCATTGCTGTTGAGTTCAGGAAATAGTTGGCGTTCTATTCCTTTTTTCTTTGCTTGTGTCAGCTGTCGGTCTTCATCCCAATGCATTGCGTTTACGAAGTCCTCGGCAGAAGTAATAAGTTCGGCTTGTTTTTGGCGGATGATTTTGTTGCATCCCTCGCTATATGTCATTCCCACGTTGCCTGGGAAAGCAAATACGTCGCGTCCATAGCCTTGCGCCATTTCTGCAGTTATAAGACTTCCTCCTTTGTTGGCACTTTCTATCACAATTGTAGCATCTGCAAGAGCGGCTATAATGCGATTGCGTCTCACGAAATTCATCTTGTCGGCATTTGTTTCGGTCATGAATTCCGTGGCGAGTCCGCCGTGATTGAGCATTTGCGCTGCCGTGTCGCGGTGGGCGGTGGGGTAGAGATAGTCGAGTCCGTGGGCAAGTACGCCGATGGTGTCAATGCCGTTGGCCAGAGCGTTGCGGTGGGCGTTGATGTCCACACCGTAGGCTAATCCGCTTACTATTATCGTCTCCGGGCATAACTCCCTAAGTTCGGCTGTGAATTTTCTTATGATTTCCTGTCCATAAACGGTGCAATGGCGTGTACCCACTATCGACAGGATGCGTCGTTGGTTAAGATTGGCTGTGCCTCGGTAGTAGAGCACGAGGGGCGCGTCGTCGCATTCGCGCATTCGCTTTGGGTAGTTGGGGTTGTTGATGGTGAGAGGCTGTATGCTATGGGCTGCGTCAAACTCAAGTTCCTTTTCTGCTCGCCGCATGGCTTCCGAAATGTCCTTCAACGATTCTGTAATGCGTGGAGACGCGTCATGGAGCACCGCCTTTATGTCGTGGCGGTGCTCCATGATTGCCGTGGCCGAACCGAGCAGGCGGTAGAGCTGCCTGCTCGTGGCAAGGTTAAAATGATTTATGCGAGTCAGAGCGACTGCATACAATGTTTCTTGGTCGAAATTCATTCTTTGTTGATTTGCCAGGCATGCTGTCGGGCTTGATATTACCAAACGTGCAGCTCGCCCAGGACGAACAGCAGGGCGTAGCCGAGCACCAGTCCGATGATACCCATTGTGAGACCAATCTTCATCATCTCGTTCTGCTTCACCAGTCCTGTAGAGTGGGCGATGGCGTTAGGCGGTGTTGAGATAGGCAGGGTCATGGCCACGGATGCTGCCACGGCGATGCCGATGAGAACGGTAGGCGTGCCGCCGATGCTGTTGAGCGAGTCGCCCATACCCTTGCACACCACAGCGAGGATGGGCACTAGCAGGGCAGCTGTAGCGGTGTTGGAGATGAAGTTGGAGAGGATGTAGCAGATCACGCCCGAAGCGAGCAGTATGATCACCGGCGACCAGTTGCCGAACGGGATACTCTTGATTACGTTCTCGGCAAGTCCCGACTCGTTGAGGGCCAGTCCAAGGGCAAAGCCGCCTGCCACCATCCAGATGACGCTCCAGTTGATTTCCTCGAGGTCGCGTGCCTTGATCACTCCCGTGAAGGCGAACACCACGATAGGAATCATTGCCACGGTATTTGAACCTACGCCTGTCCAGCGGTCGCAAATCCATAGGAGCACGGTGGCGATGAATGTTACAGCCACAACGGTTGTGCGCCAGTTGTGCTGCACCTCACCCTCGATTTCGAGCTCGATGGTCTTCTTCTTGAACGGGAAGAATTTCTTCAGCAGGAACCATCCAATGAGCAGCAGCACTATGGTCAGCGGCATCATATATATCATCCATTCGCCAAAGCCAATGCCAAGGTTCAGACCTGTGGGCGAGTTAAGATATTTCAGGGCGATAGCGTTTGGAGGAGTGCCAATAGGTGTGCCCATGCCACCGATGTTGGCAGCTACAGGGATTGACAGCGTGAGGGCCACACGTCCCTTGCCCTCTGGAGGCAGAGCCTTAAACACAGGCGCGAGGAACGTGAGCATCATGGCAGCCGTGGCAGTGTTGCTCACGAACATCGAGAATACGCCTGTGATGAGTATGAAGCCCAAAAGCACATTCTCGCTCTTGTTGCCGAATGGCTTGAGCAATGTTCGTGCAAGCAGCACATCGAGTCCTGACTTTGTGGCGGCGATGGCAAGTATGAATCCGCCGAGGAAGAGGATGATGATAGGGTCGGCGAATGTGGCCATGAGCGCGCTGTGGTCGAGCAGCTCGCTCTTGTCTATGTCCGAGCGGAAGAAGTGGAAGGCGTTGTCGGATGTGGTCAGCAGCAGCAGTCCGATGAGCGAGACGGAAGTTGCCCACGGCGAGATGGCCTCCGTCACCCACAGGATGGTGGCGAGGGCAAACACGGCGATGACGCGTTGCTGGATTACTGTCAGTCCTTCAATGCCGAAACTGTCGATGGGCAAATTCCATATGATAAGGCAGATGACCACCGACACGATGAAGAGAGCTGCATTTTTCTTGCTGAACTCTCCGCTTAGAAGATTTCTTTTCTCTTGTGCCATAAGGTTGTGAAAAAGGTTAGATTGTAATTTTTAGTTATGTTTTATGAGTTTTCAAGTTAGCTTTATTAAGCTAATGCAAATGTAGCATAAATAAAATAATGTGCAAAACTTTTTCGTTGTTTTTATTTTAAAAATGGATTTTTCCTTTGTCTGTTTGCCGTTTATGGTTAATTTTGCATCTGCAATTCATGTTTTGTTCATGTTCTGCCAATGTTTCATCCAATCCATATATCTATATAATAATGTATATTCGCAAATTCTTTCCGCATTCTTTTCTCCTCGTATTGCTTGGGGTGGCGGTGCTCCTTTTGTCAGGTTCATGTGTCAAGTCATCCTCCGGCAAGTCGCGTCAAGGTGGCGACACCATACGTTTCAAGTATTCCGAGCACATCACGGCTGTGCGCCATGATGGCTACACCCTCGTCTCGCTCGACAATCCGTGGCGCAAGGGCAGCGTGCTCCATCGTTATGTGCTTGTCGACCGCAAGGATTCTGCTCATGTGGGCAAGTTGCCCGAAGGCACGGTGGTCTACACTCCCGTCATGCGCAGCGTGGTGTTCACGTCTCCCCATTGCTATCTGTTCGGCGCTTTGGGGGCGGGGAAGTCGATTGGTGGAGTGTGCGACCTCAGCTATATCAATCTCCCCGACATTCAGCAAGGTGTAAGGAAGGGGTTGATAGCCGATTGTGGCAACAGCATGTCGCCGTCGGTGGAGCGCATCGTGAGCCTTCAGCCGCAGGCAATCCTTGTGTCGCCATTTGAAGGGGCGAACTACGGTCAGCTCGACCATATCGGAGTGCCCATCATCGAGTGTGCCGACTATATGGAGACCTCGGCTCTGGGTCGTGCCGAATGGATGCGCTTCTACGGAATGCTCATGGGCAAGGAGCGCGAGGCCGACTCGCTCTTTGCCGTCGTAGAGCGCACATACAGGGAGGGCGTGCGGCTGGCAAGCAGCTCGCACATCAAGCCAAAGGTGATAACCGAGCGCGTGGTGAGCGGCGTGTGGTATTGTCCTGGCGGCAAGAGCAGCATGGGGCGGCTTGTTGTTGATGCAGGTGGCCGCTACGCCTTTTCTGCCGACGAACATAGTGGTTCGCTCACGCTTGCTCCTGAGAAGGTGGTGGCCGACGCCAATGAAGCCGACTGCTGGCTGTTTATATATAATGGTGGCAAGGCTCCCGGCCGCGGCGAACTCCTTGCCGAATATCCAGGCTACAAGATGCTCAAGGCATTCCGCGAGGGTGGGGTGTACGGCTGCGGTTCAGCCACAGGGGTGCCCTATTTCGAGGAGGTTTCGTTTCGTCCCGACATGCTGCTGATGGACTTTGTGAGGATTTTTCACCCAGATTTGGGGCTGAAAGGGCCCGAAAGATACTATCAGAAACTATGGAAATAGCGAAAAAGCATAAAAAATTGCACTTTTGAATAAAAAAGTACTGAAAACATTTGGTGGTATCAAGAATAAATACTACCTTTGCACTCGCAATTGAGAAACAGTGCTCCGGTTGACAACCGTACTAATACCGTATGGAAGTTTGGGTGAGTGGCTGAAACCAGTAGTTTGCTAAACTGCCGTACGGGTAACCGTACCGGGGGTTCG
>CAKQFF010000089.1 GCA_934230685.1 uncultured Prevotella sp.
GTCTATAGAAGTGTCCGTAAGGTGCATTGGTTGTTGTCCCATTCTACCAATTATTATAGAATCTCCTATTTTCATAAGGTTACTTTTTGTTTATTCAAATTCATTTGTAATGTACATTTTCTTTTCTCCGAGAGTAAAGCAATCATTAGGATTAAGATATATTATATCATTCTCTATAAGTTCTATGTCTTGTATTAATGTGGGGTTTTTACCATGCTCTTCAAATGTACATTGTATACCTAAAGGTGTACATGTTAATTCTAAGACAGCATGTTTACGACTCATATATTGATCCTCATCTGGTATTTTTACCTCGGCATCATTATTGTCACAATCTCTTCCTATCCATTGCCTACCGAAATGCAGTTGATACAAATCTGTTCCTACTTTGATGGATAGTTTAGGTAAATAAGTTTTTATCTTATTCTTATTATGACAATGTGGACATTCTGCAGTTTTTGATTCTATCCCATAGTTCGCTGCTAAAGTTATTACACTCTTGCATATGGGGCATTTTAAAACAATATTCATGAAATAAGTAATTTAAAATTTATATAAATCGGATGGTAAGAGAGTAGTAAGCTTTCTGTGCCCTATGGTAGGTGACACGCAATAAAGACTTTTAAAACAATGTAAAATGGATTAAATTGTGAAAGGCAATAGAATTATATACTTAAAAGCCCGAATCAACAATAATGTCGGTTTGGGCTTAACCTTGTTTTTACGAAAAAATTAGAGAAGAGTAATAGCAAATGCTATGTAAGAAACAAGCAGAAGCAACCTTAGTTATTCGGAATAAAGAAATCCTCTGGCGAGAAGTCATCTTTTGTCTGGTTTGCTCTTTTGGGAGTCCATGTCCTAACATGGATTTTCGGACTGCCTTCTTCTTGGAAATCCCAAAGCAGGAACACGTATCCGTCGTCGGAGTATTGTCTGCCGTTGTATTGCTGACTGTTCCATTTCTGGCGTAGTCTCACACCGTATATGTTAGGATTTGAGCCATGTCGCATCAGTTCAATGTCCGAAAAGTCAACATTTATGAATTCATTGCCTTTGAACAGACTCCTAAGATTGTTTATATACTGCTGCTTGTTTTGTTTACTGTACATCACTTTCTCATTCACCTTCTGCGAGACACCATCAATGTTGTTTTTACCTAATGTTCTAATAACACGACCAGTAATGATCAGAGCATCATCGCTAAAGATTTCTTGCAGAGCATTGATGTTTTTCTCCACATAGTAGCTTCTGAAGTTCTCCACAAAGTTTAGAATCTCCCTTCTCATTCTAAGGTCAATATTTGAGTTGCTACCATGCAGAAGAGCTACATACGAATTGTTGTCGATGGCAGTTCTTACACCCGTGATAACACCTTTCTTATTGAAGCTGATGGTCAACTCCTTATGTATCTCACCCTTGTAAGTATTGTCAATGGGTTTCATCTCCACTGGTATTTGTCTTATCTCATATCCAGTGAAGTCTTTAAGGCAAGGCTGCACATTTTTGTTCCACTCGCAACGGAAATGAATGTTTGTCCAAAGACTTTTCAAGCCACTCGCAGCCATATCGTCAATGCCAATATTAGTGAGGTTCAACTGGCGATGGTTGGCTTCCGCTTTGTTTATCTCGCTTAGCAAAGACGACACGTTTCTTTCAACATTCACCTTAAGCGACTCGTTGTATATGCCGTCGCTGAATTGGAAAGTCACCTGAGCAGACATCAACGATGAAACCAATACGACATATAGTAAAAGAAAATATCTTTTCATAAAGTTTTAATTTTTATATGCAGATTATTTTACACGCACACATATAGGTGCACAGTTTTTAAATGATTTCATGCCTTCAGAGTCAACTACTATTCCTGTCTTCACGTCCGTTCTTGCGTCATTTTTCACTGGTGAGAGAACAGCCACTATTTGGCGGTCTACATTCATCATCACAAGATAACATTCGGTTTGATTGCGCATGGAATTGTATTTGCCCCACGAGTCAATAAGGTTGTTGTCCATAGCCATGTCAAGCAAGTACTGCAACTGGACGAAGGAGCTCACGTCACAAACCTTCTTGATTATGTCTGGCCAGTTAGCCGACCCCAAGACGGGAGTTGTATTTGTATTATTGTTGTTAGTATTTGTGTTCACGCTTGTGTTGGGATGGAAAGTCATAGTCTCTTTCTTCTCAACAATGGTTTTAGCCACATACACCAACACCATTACAGCATCGCCACGGTTTACGCTCTTTTGTTGCAAATTAGCCATTATCTTGTCCTCGCCAACCTCCTCTATCTCCATTTCCTCACAGTAGTTGACAATATTCTCCTTAAGATAACTGAACGCAATGTTCTTAGCCTCATCAACACTTTCGGCAGTAGCCTCAGCAGTGAAATATTTGCCCGACAGTTTTATTT
Source organism: uncultured Prevotella sp. (assembly GCA_934230685.1). Lineage (GTDB taxonomy): Bacteria > Bacteroidota > Bacteroidia > Bacteroidales > Bacteroidaceae > Prevotella. Next base: position 2,411 of record CAKQFF010000089.1, read on the forward strand.
CGTTTATAGCCTCAATGGAGTTTTGAGCTAAGCACGATAGAGCGCAAGCAACCAGTGCCACAACAAATGTGCATAATCGTCTTAATGTCATTTCTATTTCTTTGTTTTAATGTCGTTGTAGAGGTTCTTTACATTTGTCGTTGGAGTGTAAAGATATGCTCTTGAATTAAGCACAAGCTTGTTTGTGGCAATATCCTTCACATCACATTCCAGACTAAAGATATGGTCGTAGCCAGTCTCCTTATTATATATAAACATAGCTCCATACAACTTACCATCCCTCATCTCCTCGAAACTGAAATAAGGAATGCAACCTTGACTCTTTACAAACTCCAAAAACTGTCTTACACTGACGGTAGCAGTTTCGTTTTTCTTGTCGCTTGCTATCATCGTTATCGACATCTTGGCTTCGGGAATACTCTTGCAGTTAAGCAACATAGTGTTAGCAATAGTCTGCACAGGATACTTTGGGTCGATCACTGGCACATAGTCCTTCTTTCCGCTAAGCCTATAATATGTAGTGTTGGTGACAGTAGACAATATATAATTCTTGCCAGGCAGAGTATACAGCGTATCCTCAAGGTCTCTAACCGTTCTTAGATTTGCTACGTCAATGTCGCATTCTGCAGGTTGCTGCTTAGGCTTATACGCTTTCAAGTCGCGCATAAAGTTATGCTCAAGTTCCTTGCGTGGCGTACTCAGCAAGAGATCATATTTTATGGGGATAAGCATATTTACAACTTCCGCACCACCTTCCTTCCATACTGCTTGATACACCTTGTTGTCAATTTTGCCTATAGTAAACGAAGCCGAGTCGGTAATGGCGAGCAAATTGCTCCATCTACCCTTAACAAACTTAGCGTCCATATATTTCAGATTGTTTCTTGTCAGTTTAAATGTCTGGCATAGCAGTCCGCTCTCTATGAACTCAAGCACAGCATTGTTGTCTTTCTGGCGATAGGCATTGTGGAACAGACTTAATCCTATATGCTCCACCATACCATTGTCGGTCTTCTTGATAACAATCTTATACTTGTCCTTTGGGAAGACAGAATAGCCAACCTTAAGAGTGTCTATACCGTCCAGCTTCAGCTCCGCAGCAACCCTTTTCAGTTCTTCCGTCTTGAACGATATGTTTTGTGCCATGCCTTCTGTTGCAACATACAACAGAAGGACAATGGCAGATAAAATGGTTCTCATATATGTTTAGTTTTTTTATTCAAATGTTAAGCCACGCAGCAATGTAGTCCATGCGTTGTCCACTTTTCCGCGCTTGGCAATCTCTTTTGCCATCTCGGCATCTTTCTTCACACCGCCAAGTCCCTGCTGATAGCATGAAGCAAGATTGTCGGCAGCCTCCTTAGAGAGATAACCGTTCAGTATGGCATCATTATAATAGGCTATCGCCTTCGATATGTCCTTGTTGACTATCTTTCCAATGAAATACAAGTTGCCAAGTTCACATTTCGCAGGTGCATATCCACCCTCAGATGCTTTTTCGTAGCATTCCACCACCTTGTTTTTGTCTGCCTTCACCCCATTGCTTCCATCAAAATAAATCTTTGCGAGCAGATAGTTGGCATAAGGGTCATCAGCTTTTGCGGCCTTCTCGTAATAAGCCATCATCTTCTTCTCGTTGGCTTTTTTCCACGACTTGTCGGAATAGCAGAGTCCGAGGAGTGTAGAAGCTACGGCAATGTTTTTCTTTTCAAGAATAGTAAGTTCCTTCACAGCCGTAGCATAATCGGGTGTCGTCGATTCCATTAGCGACATGGCATGCACAAACGAGTAGAAGTCGGTGTTCTTCCATCCGTTCTTTATTTCCACATTAGGTTCGTTGAGAAGCTTCTGGAAGTTGTCTTTCATTCCCTTTGAGGCTGCATCGGCAAGCCATTGCAGTGCAATGACATAGTTCTGTTTCACGCCCTGTCCGTTCTTATACATTATACCCACATTCCATACTGCCACAGGATTGCTCTTGGCAGCCGCAAGTTTATACAAGCCCATAGCCTTGGCATAGTCCTGCTGAATGCCGTCGCCCTTATACAGCAAGTCGCCGAGCATCATCATCGCATTAGGCACATTCTTTTTAGCAGCCTTATCGAGAAAAGCTGCAGCCTGAGCCTTGTCCACCTTAGTGCCTTTGCCATTGCATAGATAATCGCCATATTTATATTCCGACACAGCATCGCCTTGGGCAGCCGCCTTTTGGTAGTAAGGCAAAGCCTCGGCATACATCTTAGCCTGATCATACAAGGTAGCCACTCTTACGGTCGCCTCAAGCGAGTTGTTGGCTGCAGCCATCTTCAAGTATTTCAGTGCAAGCTCATTGTTCTTCTTTACTGTGTTTCCGCATCCGTTGTAGTAGATGTCGGCAAGCAGGTTTATGTCGAAAGCCGACTTGTTCTTTACAACATTCTCTTCGCGTTGTTTCACCAATTCTGCGTTGCCAGCCTTTATCGACTCCTTATAGAGTTTCATAGCCATCACAGAGTCCTGCTTAATGCCACGTCCTAACTGGTAGCAAAGTCCCATGTTAGCTATAGCCTTCACATGTTTCTGCTTGGCAGCCATACTGAACCATTTCAGAGCCACATCATAGTTCTGCTTCACTTTCTTGCCAGAGTAGTAGTAAGTGCCGAGAGTGTTTTGAGCCTCGCTGTTGCCCTTCTTGGCTGCATCAGTCAACTTCCTCACCTCTACAGAGTCAGCATTCACTGCCGCAGGCTTAGCCTGCTTGTTTGGTGTAGCCTTTTCCTGAGCCGTGGCATTATAGGCAGCAAACAAAGCCATTGCCACAGTCAGCATTATATATTTATATCTCATAGTTTTTGTTGATTTTATTGATTTAACATGCTTTTATTATCCAAGGTCTACAACGTCATCCATAGCATTGTCCACAACAGCATCCGTAGTGTTGTCGCTATCGTTCTGTGCCAAATAGCCATAGTCACCATTGTTAGTGCCAATGATACTTTCGGTGTCGCTCACAGTAAGAGTAGAAGGCACCTCAGCCAACACATTGCCAGTATCGTCGGTTACAACATCATACGAGCCATTTCCGTTTACGTCCACCATATACAGGCTTTCGCCATTGTCACCTACAATCTGTGCAGCTGTCAACACCTCACCGTCAACGGTTTCCACAGTTCCCACCGCTGCAATGTCCATGTTCTCCATGTCGATGTCGGTAGGGTCAACCATTATAACGTCGTCTGTCAGGTTCTGTGCCACGAGGGTAGGGTCAACATCAGGAATATCGTCTACATTGACTTCTGCGTTCACCTCATTAGTAGAAGCCTCATTAGCCGATGGTACATTGGTTTGAGCCGGTTCTTCTACAGTAGCCTGTGGTTGTGGCTCTGTGGTAGATGCTGTTGCAGCAGGTTCTGCTGTTTGTGTTGTTGCACTTGCAGCATTGTCTTGTGCTGCGTTGTGAGTGTCTGTAGCCTGTGTTGTTGCATTGCTGTCATTCGTCTCTTCTGCAATAGGGGCAGTAGGATTATCGTCTATAGAATCCACAATATCTATGTCTTCCTCACCTCTTACAATATCGGCAGTTACCATAACACCTGCACCAGCCATAGCTGCTCCAGCTAATGCTGCACCTTTCTTTAAGTTCTCTTTTGAGTTTTCGTTGATTTTCAAAGTCTGTGTCTCCATAATCAATGTTTTTATAGGGTTTATATTTCTGTTTTACTTTTATTTCTGATGCAAAGATAGGACTTAATCATATCTCAGCCAAGTCTTTTTCTTCATGTTACTTCAGAGGCTAAGTTTATTTGACGAAACCAAGGGTTTCTCTGACGAAATCGAAAAATCGGCTTTTTATTGTTTTTCTTGGCTTGTCTATTGTGTAGGTTATGTTTTCTTTATCCTCAGTGTCGTCATCGTCTATGTCATCTATCTCTACGATATAAGCCGTGTTGTTGTCGTGGCTGTTCCTGCATATAGCCGCCAGTTCTTTTGTTCTCTCTTCAAGAGAATTGTCGGATGTCAGTATCTCAGCCAAGTCGGCGTTGTCGACCATACCATATACTCCATCCGTACATAGCATAAACACATCATGCGGCTTTATGTCGCGTATCAGGGTTATGGTCGGAGTCAGATAGCGGTCTTTGTCGTCAGTAACGAACAAACATTTTGTTATGACATTACCTTTAGGATGATTCTTGGCTTCTTCCGGCTTTATCTCTCCACTGTCGAGCAAGTCATTTACGAGCGAATGGTCCTTGGTCTGAAATACCACTCCTTCGCCCTTGCGTATCTGATAGATACGGCTGTCGCCAAGATGTGCCAAGAGCATTCCCTCATTGGTCTTTGCCATAAAAGCAAGGGTTGTAGCCATTGATGCACAAACTGCCCTGTTTTTGTATAATGTCTTGTATGCTTCGTTTGTAAGTCTTACAATGTCTGCTGCTTTTAAATTGCAACAGTCGTTATTAGCAAGATTATGTTCGAACGATTGACAAACAAGACTGCTGGCTATCTCACCATGGTCTCTGCCACCAACACCATCGCATACAACAAAAAAAGAAGTGCGGGCTGTTGGTTCTGTTGGTGAAAGACAGTCTTGTTGAGAAGGGCGTTTGCCAAGCTGAGAGAAGAACTCTACTTTGTTTATAAGAATCTGCATAGTTTTATGCTGTATTAATTTTTTCCGGCTTCGCCGGATTTTTACTCGATGTCCTTAATAAGGGCTTTTCCCGAGGCTCGTCCCTCGCCTCTCCTTTAAGCCCTTATTAAAAACATCTCGTTTTGAAGCTTTGGACATTAATAATAAGAGTAGATAACTCAAGACAAGAAGTCGTTACTCGGAGAGAGCCAAGCGGAACCCAAGGCTGTAGTCACGGTTGACAGGCGTGTTGCCGCGACGGTATGACGAGCGACAGATCCTGGCAGTGATGAAGCAGCTACCCCCACGGAGCACGCGGTAAGACCCACTGGTAGCACCTGTAGGATTGGTCTGAGAAGATTTACTGTATCTGCCATACCAATCCTGACACCACTCCCATACATTACCACTCATATCATATATGCCTAATTCATTAGCTTGCTTAGAACCAACAGCATGAGTTTTGCTGTCGCTATTATCTTTATACCAAGCCACATCAGAAAGATTATTGCTACCGCTATACTGACAGCCTCGACCCTTCTTTCCACCACGAGCAGCATATTCCCATTCGGCTTCTGTGGGGAGACGGAACGTCTTGCCAGTTATACGGTTCAGCTGGCTAATAAATTCCTGACAGTCGTCCCAAGTAACCGTCTCTACCGGCAAGTTGTCACCCTTAAAGCAAGAAGGATTATTACCCATTACGGCTTTCCATAAAGCCTGAGTCACCTCGTATTTGCCAATGTAATAGTCATTGGTCAGAGTTACTTGGTGGGTTGGTTTCTCATCATCTTCTGGATCCTCCATCTCCGCTGTCGCTCCCATGGTGAATGTTCCCGCCTCAACACGAACCATATCAATGCTGATGCCATCCATTACGGGGATGGTTATATTATCACTGTTCGCTATAGGTGCTTGTACGCTACCCGAAGCAGTAATGATGAGTTCATACGTGCGGTTACTCTCCAACTTCTCCACGCCATAATCGGCAAATGTCACCATAACGGGGGC
>CAKQFF010000090.1 GCA_934230685.1 uncultured Prevotella sp.
AGCCTCCTTGAAGTCGGCCTCCACCTGGTCGAGCACCTTATCGTATGTGCTGCACTCGCCATACAAACCATCGAGTGTTGAATAGGTGTTGTAGTCGGTGATGAGTGGCACGTTCTGATAGTAACCAGCGAGGTTATAGTAAGAGAAAGCACGGAGGAAGAGAGCCTGTCCCTTGATGCGCTTCATGCTCTCCGAAAGAGCTGAATCGTCCTCGCCAGTACGCGAGAGGATGAAGTTGCACACATTGATGGTGTAGTAAGCCTCACGCCAAGGCCACTCGGCTATCTCATTAGTGATAGGTGCATTGTAGTTGTCGAACTCAAGGTACCAAACCTGAGATGCGTTCCACACCTCGTCGCCACGGTTGAGGTCGATGGTGTAGCCCACACGACCTGTCGAGCCTTCGATACGTATATGGTTGTAAGCAGCGATGACACACTCCTCAAGATCGTCGGAAGTGAACTTGTCGGTGGTCTGCTGGTTGGGGTTGGTAAGCTCCAACTTGTCCTCGCAAGATGTCAGCGACATTGCGCTCAGACCAAGAAATGCTGCAAGAGCATAATTATATAGTTTCATAATTGGATTTACGTTTATTAGTTATTGTTTTATTAGAATGTGAAGTGCAGACCTGCCATGAAGCTTCGTGCGCTCGGGAATGAGCAGAAGTTGTAGCCCGGAGTGAAGGTGCCGCCGGCATAGTCGACATTGTAGCCCTTATAGCCAGTGAAGGTGTAGAGGTTCTGAGCAGAAACATATACACGTACTCCACTCACGAGACCCTTGAACCACTGGTCGGGGAAGTTGTAGCCAAGCTCCACGTTGGCAATCTTCCAATAGGCTGCATTCTGTATCTTGCGAGAGCTGAAGAGGTCGTTCCAAGCCAATGTTGCCTTGTTGGCAGCGTATGTGCGTGGCACGCTTGAGAGGTAGGTAGAACCGTCGGCAGAGAAGCGGTTGGCGTCTGCCATAGCAACATCCTTATTGCCCCAGCCGTAGCATGAGTTAAGACTGTTGTAGATGTCGTCGCTCACGTGATAGTTCAATACACCGTAGGTTGAGATGCTCAGGTCAAAGTTCTTGTACTCCATGTGTGCGCTCAAACCGAAGTTAACCTTTGGCAGACCGCTGCCAAGAACTGTCTGGTCGTAAGCATCGATTACGCCATCAGGCGTGCCGTCAGGACCTGAGATATCCTTGTAGAGGCAGTCACCCACATTGGCTCCCTGCTGTGTGGCGTGGTTGTTGAGGTCGTCCTGAGTGCGGGCGATACCCTCGTATACCCATCCGTAGAACTGTCCAATCTCCTGACCAACGTATGTTGCGTAAGCACCAGTGATATAAGATGTTGTGCCGAAACCGAGCGATGTCACCTTATTCTTCAATGTACTCATATTGGCAGAAACATCATACTTGAACGGATGGTCGTGGTTGCGATAAGTTGCCGAGAACTCGAAACCACTGTTATCCATTGAAGCGGCATTCATTGTAACGGTTGCGTTAGCCACACCTGTCTGTGTTGGCACTGGCACTCCGTAGAGAAGGTCCTCCGAACGGTTCTTATACCACTCAGCAGTGAACTCGAAGCGGTTGTTGAACATGGCGAGGTCGATACCGATGTTGGTTGACTTCTTCTTCTCCCAAGCGATGTTCTTGTTCACGAACTCTGACACAGCAGAACCAGTAACAACGTTGTTGCCGAAGCTATAGGTCATGTTGTTACGCTTCATTGTGGCCATGTACATGTACTCTCCGATGTTTTCATTACCGAGCACACCATAGCTGGCACGAATCTTGGCCATATTGATGATGTTCTTGCTTACGGGGAAGAACTTCTCCTTGTCAAGACGCCATCCTAAAGATACTGATGGGAATGTGCCCCAACGGATGTCCTTGGTAAGACGTGAGCTACCGTCGCGACGAACGACAGCCGAGATCAAATATTTCTCATCGTAGTTGTAGGTCAAACGTCCGATGTACGAAGCGAGCGAATGACGATACTCGTATGACTCTGAATATGTGTTGGCAGCATTCTGAAGCTGGAGATAGTAAGGCTCTGTGAACTTGATGCCCCATCCAGTGAGCAGATTGGTGTTCTCTTCCTCATAGGTCAAACCGCCAAGAAGGTTGAGGTTGTGCTTACCAAAGTGACCATCATACACGAGAGTGTTCTCGATAAGGGCATCAGAGTAGTTGCGTGAACCCTTGGTAAGACGTTCGTTCGACTTGTCGAGATAAACACGGTTCGACTGAATCCAAGCTGGAATCCATGTCTTGTCCTTAGCCTCTGTCTTGCTGTAAGAGAGGTTTATGTTGTAGTGCAAACCGTGGTTCTTGAATTTCAATCCAACCATCTTGAAGAGGTCAACATCGGCAGATGCTGTACCTACAAAACGGTCGACAATTGTGTTGCGCTGCAACATATTGTTAACGAGCAACGGGTTAGAGGCTGAGATATCACCATGAACATTGTCATAGTAGACGCCATAACCATAGGCATCATAACGATAGTTGTTGGCTGCACCCACCTTGTCGTCAAGCACCCAAGTAGACTCGTCGTAAGCCTTGATGGTAGGCTGCATGAGCAATGTACCGCGAAGCACATTGGTCACGTCGCCATAAAGACCCTGAACATACTCACCTGCATTTGACAGACCCATGTTGTCCTGATTAGAGTGAGAGAACACAAGGCTTGTGCGGAACTTTATGAACTTTGTGTCCATAGTGTTGTTTACACGAGCTGTATAACGCTCATAGTTAGGACCTGCTCCCTCGAGAGTACCCTTCTGGTTGAAGTAGTCGAGCGACACATTATATGTACTGTTGGCACTACCACCGCTCAATGCTACGTTGTGGTTCTGACGGATACCTGTCTTGAACACCTCCTTAAACCAATCGGTATTGGTGTTGTCCTGGAAGTGATAGCGGCCATCCTCACCCATCTTGTAGCCACCAGGAAGTGTTGTACCAGAGTTGGCGCAAGCCTGACCGATATAGTTGCTATACTGATCGGCATCCATAATGTCGTAAACATCACCAGGAATAACGTCAGCGCCGAAATAACCTGAGTAGTTCACCTTAACCGGCTGGTCCTTCTTACCGTTCTTGGTTGTGATGATAACCACACCATTGGCAGCACGTGAACCATAGATGGCACCTGCCGAAGCATCCTTAAGAATCTGAATTGTCTCGATATCGTTAGGAGAAAAGTCACGGATAGTAGTACCCATAGGCACACCGTCGATAACATAAAGCGGAGATGTGCTACCGAAAGAACCGATACCGCGGATACGTACAGAAGGGTCGGCACCAGGCTGACCGTCAGAAGTAATCTGAACACCGGCAACCTTACCCTCGAGCATTGTAGAAATGTTGGAGTTGGAAACCTTCTTCATCTCCTCAGCATTGACAATTGCTACCGAACCAGTAAGGTCGGCCTTCTTCTGAGTACCATAACCTACCACAACAACCTGCTCAAGCACGTTGTTGTCGGGAGAGAGCTGTATCTTTTCGATGATTGCGCGGCTGCGAACAGCAACCTCGCTGGTCTTGTAACCAAGGTAGCTTACAATAAGAGTGGCGTTGGCATCAACATCCAACGAGAAATTACCATCCATGTCGGTGACTGTTCCGACTTTTGAATTCTTTGCCTTGACAGATGCACCCATAAGCGGAGCACCAGTCTCGTCAACAACCTGTCCCTGCACCTTAATGGTGGGGGCTTGTGCTACGGCTGCATTAGCATGGATTGGAGCAACAACTGTCGCACCACCCACAGCGCCGAGGCATAACATCATTGAGAATAATTCTTTCCTCATTGTTTTGGAATTTAGGTTTATTTTATTAGTTCTATTTTTTCAGTTTAATGTTCACGCGGGTTAATATATACCTTTCAATAATTGTTTAGTATAGATGTGAAAGTGGACCATGACAGTAATCCACTTTCTTTACATCCATCGTGTCTCTATGTTCTTAGACAATGTGATTACAGTTATTGGTATAAGGTAAATATTAAAGACCGCCTAACAAGCGAGATGCAAGTACATATTGTTGCACTCGTTATTTTTCAGTGGCAAAATTACACTTATTCGAAACTATATAGGTGGATAAATGAAATAAAAAAGGTGGACAAATGCCGTAAATATGCTGAATTAACCATATTTGCGGATTTGTCCACCTGTTGTGTACCCACACAGGAAAAATGATATAAATCAATCACGTGGACAGATTTATATATGGTGGATGATTGATTATTACCTCTCACTCTATTCGCCACGATAAGCAGAAGGAGCTACACCATAGAGCTTTGTGAAGCATCGAGTGAAATATTTGGGGTCGTTGAAGCCCACACGATAGGCTATTTCGGTGATATTACGGTTGGCAACATTCTCCTTAAGCATACGTTTGGCTATGTCGAGACGATAATTGCGTATGAATTGCGAAGTGGGGATTCCTGTTTCCGAACTCAACCTTTTACTAAGCAAAGTACGACTTATGCCCATTGCATCAGCAAGCTCTTGCACACCAAATTTAGAGTTGCTATAGTTTTGCTCCATAATATCCATAACCATCTCCATAAATGGACGCTCATTAGCTTCCACCTCCTTACGGTCGGCTTCAATGGTCTTTTGCTGACTTTCCTTGTATCGGCGTTGGTTCTCGAGTATCGATCTTATGCGCGATTGCAGTTGTCCTGGTTCTTCACTCTCCTTCAAAGCTTCCTCTATAGGCTGATAAAGCGATTTCACCTCACGCTCACGCATCTTTTCCATACGGCGAAGGAATACATACCTAACGACTGTAGCTCCACATATTATTAATATAACAATAAACCACCAACTCTTATAGAAGTATGGTCTTACGCTTACACCTATTGATATTGTCTGCTCATTGTCGGTACCTATATATGGCGAATATTTCACGACAAATTCGTATGAGCCTGCTGGCAGCGTAGAATAGCGCACACTGTGTTGTCCTGGCTGTAATTTCACCCATTCATCCTCATAACCCTTCATACGATAGCTATACTCTCCCTTATTTTCTCCAGAATAGTTTAGGGCAGAGAAGCTTATAGTGAACGAACGGTCGCTCTCGTGCAAGTATATCTTGCGGGCTGTGGCAACATTGCGGCTGAGATGTCTACTTCCGGCAAACACGGGCATGTTGTTAACACTAAGTTCTGTGAAACGCAGGTTATATTTTTGGTTATCCACATTGCTCAACCCCTTTACCGCCATCATTCCACGCTCTGTTCCGAGATATATTGTACCCTTGCTATCGCGTATGGCACCATTATAATAGAATTGCGAACAAAGCAATCCGTCGGCTTTGGTGTAGCTGCTGAACTGGCGGGTATGCGGATTATATATAGACAAGCCATAAGCCGTAGTCAACCACAAACGCCCTTGATTGTCCTCGACAATACCCGTTACAGAGTTGTTGGCAAGTCCATCAGCAGTTGTAAAAGTCTCTATCTTTTGTTTTCCATCCTTGCTGCGCGTAAGGCAGTACATACCATAACCATTGCTGCCCATCCATATCTTTCCGTCGCGCGTTTGACAGAACGATATTATCTTATCGAAAATTCGGCTTTGAGGACGGTCAAGCTTATAAGGCTGGTGATGGGCTGTGAAAAAACGCTTGCCACCACGACGCGACTTAAGGTTCACAGTCACCATTCCACGCAAACAACCCACCATAAGATTACCATCGCGGGTTATCAAGCTACCAATACATCCCCTTATATCTCGACAGCTTGGGAAGGGATCCTCAAGTTTTCGAGTATTAAGATTGTAGAAAAACAATCCCTCGTTGGCACCTATCCACATACCATTATTAATGGCATCATAGGCAATGGCACCAATAAACGTGAGCAACGGCACATGAACATCGTCAACAGACAACCGCCAGATATTGTTTGGCTGTTTAGGGTCAACAATAGCTACACCTCCACCCCATGTGCCTATCCATAAGTTTCCATTGCCGTCGGCAGCAAGGGTCGAGACCGAATTGTGTGGAAGATTTGAATTATTTGTTCTGTAGTGTATAAAACCTTTGGCTCCAGGACGCAGACAGTTAAGTCCTCCTTCTACCACTCCCACCCACAATGAACCGTCGGGAGCTGCCCACATGGCATTTACAGCATTGTATGCCAAAGAAGTAGGGTCGTCGGGATTATTGGCATAATAGGTTATCTGCAACTGACGCGGCACAAGTTTCACTACACCACCCGACTCAGTACCAACCCATATCTGTCCGTTATTGGAGAACAGCGAATTTACGAAATTGCTGCTTAGAGGATTCACTGCACTCATACTGTTCCAATGCTCCACACTGCCCGTATAGTCGTCGATAATGTCCACACCACACAAAGTTCCTACGAGCAGTCTATTCTCTGGCGACACAGCAAGACTCGCTGCGACATTGTGTTGCAAAGTATGACGCGAGTCATAGGTATAAAACTGCCGTCCGTCACTACAGAACAAACCATCATTAGTGGCAAGCCATATTTTGTTGTTGTATCTGATTATGCTCCCAGCATAGCGTGTTCCCAATGGCGCAAACATGGCTGTGAGATCATTGGCAACAAGTTGTCCATGTCTAACGGTTAGTTCACTCACCTTGCCGTTATTACATATCACAACAGAGCCGCGACCATAGACATCACACATACCAAACTCAGGCACAGCCGTAGATATTGGCATAGATAAAATAGAATTTACTGTTCCGTCTTCATCAAATGCAATGCGCAAAATTTCGGTTGTGGTTGTAATCCATATACACCCCTTGGAATCGCAATAAGTACGTATACACGCTCCGTCAAACACCCTATGCAACCGCTCAGCAATACTGGAATTGGTGCATGATGGCGTTACGGGGCGCATAGTCTCAAGGTCAAGCACCTGCGGTCCTTCCTCAAAGGCAATCCAAAGACGATGGAAACGGTCCTCACTCACATTGCGGCAACTATTGCTGCGCAATGAAATAGGCGAATCCGTGTAACCGAAACTCGTCACCTTGTAGCCATCATAGCGCACAAGTCCACCTCCATGTGTACTTATCCACATGAAGCCATAGGAGTCTTGAAATATATCGTCGGCGTAATTATTGGGCATTCCCGCCGCCATGTTCAGATAGCTCACATTATATTTGCCAAGCATACTATTCTGAGCCAAACAGCCTACCGACACAAGAAATGCCACAAACAGCAATATGAAGTGCTTCATCGTTCTTATTATTTATTAAATATGTAGGGGTTAACAGTCAGCTGCAAATATAACAAAAAAATATGAATTATACCGCACACTGTGGAGAATTTGTTAAATTCGCCAAAAACCCTAACTTTTTTCGCAATAGAATATCGTATATATATAAAAAATGTGTAATTTTGCACAAACGTGCCAAAACTGCATATAAATAACAATATATAAATTTCTACATTAAAACAAGAAAATGAACATTTCATTTGAAAATCCCGACAAAGTGAATGGTCTGTTGACTATCACAGTCGAAGAAGCAGATTTCAAAGACTCTGTCGAGAAGACTTTGAAGGACTATCGTAAGAAGGCTAACGTTCCTGGTTTCCGTCCGGGCCAGGCTCCTATGGGTTTGATCAAGCGTCAGTTTGGCGCATCTGTACGCTACGACGCTGTCAACAAGTTCGTTGGCGAGCAGCTCTACAAGTACATCCAGGAGAACAACATCCAGATGCTCGGCGAGCCTCTGCCTTCTGACAAGCAGGAGACTCCGGCTGACATCGAGAAGCCAGCTCCTTACACATTCGTATTCGACATTGCTGTTGCTCCGGAGTTCAACATCACTCTCGACGGCCGCAACAAGATCGACTACTACACAATCAAGGCTGACGAGAAGCTCATCAACGAGCAGGTAGACATGTACGC
>CAKQFF010000091.1 GCA_934230685.1 uncultured Prevotella sp.
TTACCTATAAAGGTACAAAATATTTATGAGACTACCAACTTTTTATGAACAAAATCTTATCCCGAACTGGGGTATTTTATGGATTTTCATACCGTCTTTATACGTCTTCGTGTCTACAATTATCTGTTTTTCAATAGTTTTTATACGAAACCGACTTATTATTCGGGATTTTTTTCCTAATTTTGCATGTGAACTACAAATTTAAATCTTACAACCAATCAAATTTTCAATGAAAAGATTATCATTTTTATCCCTAATTATGTGTTTCGCCTTGATGGCGCATGCCATAAATGTGAATGTTAAGAATGCTGTAGACTACGTCAACACACTCGTAGGTTCCGACTCCGACCATGGTCTTTCCACCGGCAACACCTACCCTGCCATTGCCATGCCTTGGGGCATGAACTTCTGGGTAGCACAAACCGGAAAGATGGGCGACGGATGGCAGTACACCTACGCTGCCAAAAGGATTAGAGGCCTTAAGCAGACCCACCAGCCGAGTCCATGGATTAACGACTACGGTCAGTTCTCGCTGATGCCTACCGTTGGCAAACCCATATTCGACGAGGAAAAGCGAGCCAGCTGGTTCTCACACAAGGCAGAGAAGGCTACACCTTATTATTATAGCGTTTATCTCGCCGACTACGACATCACGGCAGAGCTATGCCCCACGGAGCGTGCCGCACTCATGAGCTTCACCTTCCCCAAGACCGACAGCGCCAATGTCGTGGTAGATGCCTTCGACAAGGGTTCGTATGTCAGAATCATCCCCGAAGAGCGCAAGATCGTTGGCTATTCCACACGCAACAGCGGCGGAGTGCCCGACAACTTCCGCAACTATTTCGTCATTGAGTTCGACCATGACTTCAGTGCCGCACAAACAGTATTGAATGGAGAGTTGAAGGACTCCAAACAGCAGGAAGGCAATCATGCCGGAGCCATCATCACATTCAAGACCAGCAAGCGAGGCGAAAAGGTAATGGCTCGCGTGGCTTCATCGTTTATCAGCGAGGCGCAAGCCGTTCAGAATCTCAACGAACTGGGAAATGCTAATATGGAGCAACTCAAGCAGCAGGGACGCAACCGCTGGAACGAGGTGCTCGGCAAGATTGAGGTGGAAGACGAGAACATCGACCATCTGCGCACATTCTACAGCTGCCTCTACCGCTCATTGCTCTTCCCACGCGCCCTTTATGAGCTTACAGCATCGGGCGAGGTGAAGCACTACAGTCCATACAACGGCACCGTGCAGGATGGATATATGTTCACCGACACTGGCTTCTGGGACACCTTCCGCTGCCTGTTTCCACTTCTTAATATGATGTATCCGTCGGTGAATGCCAAGATTCAGGCTGGACTTGTCAACACCTATAAGGAGAGCGGATTCCTGCCTGAGTGGGCAAGTCCCGGACATCGCGGCTGCATGGTGGGCAACAACTCTGCCTCGGTAGTAGCTGATGCATGGCTCAGCGGACTGCGTGGCTACGATGCCGAGACTCTTTGGCAGGCCGTGGTTCACGGAACTACTGCAGTTCATCCAGACGTCAACTCAACTGGCCGACTTGGCTATGAGTATTACAACAAATTGGGCTATGTGCCTTACGACGTGAAAATCAACGAGAGCGTGGCACGCACACTGGAGTATGCCTACGACGACTGGTGCATCTATCAGTTTGGCAAGGCATTGGGCAAGTCAAACAAGGAGCTTAAGCCTTTTGCCCAAAGAGCAATGAACTATCAGAAGGTGTTCGACAAGGAGAGTGGCTTGATGCGCGGACGCCTGCTCAACGGCAAGTTCCAGTCGCCTTTCAATCCTCTGAAGTGGGGCGATGCCTTCACCGAGGGCAACGCATGGCACTACACATGGTCGGTATTCCACGACCCGCAAGGACTTATCAACCTTATGGGAGGCAAGGACAGATTCAACCAGATGCTCGACTCTGTGTTCCTCCTGCCGCCAGTATTCGACAACAGCTACTATGGCTTCACCATCCACGAGATTCGCGAGATGCAGGTGATGGACATGGGCAACTACGCTCATGGCAACCAGCCCATACAGCATGCCATATATCTCTACGGCTATAGCCTGCAGCCATGGAAGACCCAGTATTGGGTACACCAGGTGATGGATCGCCTTTACACTCCCACTCCCGACGGCTATTGCGGCGACGAGGACAACGGACAGACCTCTGCATGGTATGTGTTCTCGGCCATGGGCTTCTATCCCGTATGCCCTGGTTCAGGACAGTATGTGCTGGGCTCGCCCTACTTCAAGTCGATGAAGATACATCTGGAGAATGGCAAGGAGGTGAACATCTCCGCCGAGGGCAATGGCTGCTATGTAGACAACCTGTCGATCGACGGCAAGCCGTACAACCATAACTACATCGACATCAGCTCGCTGAAGCAGGGCGCAAGCCTCAACTTCAACATGTCGGAGAAGCCGAACATGCAGAGAGGAACAAGCGAGGAAGACGCTCCTTACTCTATGTCGAAGAAATAAAAACATCTACTCTATATGAAATCAAAGATAATAACCCTATTACTTATTGCTTGCGGCATGTTTAGCAGCCATGCCCAAGCACACAATGAGGCTCCCAACAACCTTACCCAATACATCGACCAGCGTATTGGCACAGGCGGACACGGACACGTGTTTCTTGGAGCCAACGTGCCTTTCGGCTATGTGCAGCTCGGACCATCCGAGCACACACGCGGTTGGGACTGGTGCTCTGGCTATCATGATTCCGACTCGGTGTTGATAGGTTTCGGCCATCAGCACATGAGCGGCACGGGTATTGGCGAACTTGGCGATGTGGCTTTCCTCCCGGTGGTGGATGCCGAGCAGAAGGAAGTGATATTCAGTCATGCCAACGAGAATGTGCGTCCCGGCTATTATGCCGTGAAACTGCAGCAGCCCAACGTATGGGTGGAGCTTACAGCCACAAAGCGGGCTGGTTTCCACCGCTACACATTTGGCGCCGACACCAAGCAGGCACAGTTGATACTCGACCTCTTCCAGGGAATAGGTTGGGACAGCCCCACCGACTATGCCGTGGACGCTACCACAGCCACAAGCATTGCCGGACACCGTTTCTCTACTGGATGGGCCAAAGACCAGAAGGATTTCTTCGTGGCTGAGTTCTCTCAGTCGGTCAACGTGCAACCATTGGACAGTGGCAGATGGCTGATAAGGGTTTCGGATGCAACCAAGCCCCTATTAATTAAGGTGGGCCTCTCGGCCGTGAGCATCGACAATGCCAAGCAGAACCTTAAAGCCGAGATTCCCGACTGGGACTTCCGCAAGGTGGTGGTGGCAGCCGACAAGGCATGGAACGAAGCACTCTCCAAGGTGAAGATAGAGACTCCCGACCCCACTGTTCGCCGAATATTCTATACGGCAATGTATCATTCGATGATTGCCCCTTCTGTGTTCTCGGATGTCAACAAGCAGTATCGCGGAGCCGACGGCAAGGTGTACAACGGCGACTTCACCAACTACACCACCTTCTCGCTTTGGGACACCTATCGCGCAGCACATCCTCTTATGACCATCATCCATAAGGACATGCTCACGGATATTGCCAACACCCTCGTCAACATCTACCGCCAGCAGGGCAAACTGCCCGTATGGCATCTTATGGGCAACGAGACCGACTGCATGGTGGGCAACCCTGGCATTCCCGTGCTTGCCGACCTTGTGCTCAAAGGCTACGTCAAGGACAAGGAGTCGGCCTTCGAAGCCATGAAGAAGTCGGCCATGCTCGACGAGCGCGGACTTGGACTGCTCAAGCAATATGGCTACCTGCCCTACGACAAGGATCCCGAGATGGAGACCGTGGCAAAAGGCTTGGAGTATGCCTTGGCAGACGACTGCGTGGCTAAGGTAGCCCGACTGTTGGGCAAGAAAGCCGATGCCAAATACTTTGGCGAGCGCGCCAAGAGCTATCGCCACTATTTCGACAAGCAGACAGGCTTTATGCGTGGCGTGAGCAGCGACGGCAAGTTCCGCACACCGTTCAATCCCTTCTCCACCGTGCATCGCCAGGACGACTACACCGAGGGCAACGCATGGCAATACACATGGCTTGTGCCACACGACGTGCACGGACTCGTGAAACTATTCGGCAGCGAGACCAACTTCACCACCAAACTCGACTCGCTGTTCATCGTCGACGGCACACTCGGCGACAATGCCTCGCCCGACATATCAGGTCTTATTGGCCAGTATGCCCACGGCAACGAGCCAAGCCACCACGTGCTCTATATGTACAACTACGTGGGACAGCCTTGGAAGGCGGCACGCCTCATACGCCAGACCATGAAGGAAATGTACAAGGACGAGCTCGACGGACTGAGCGGCAACGAGGATGTGGGACAGATGTCGGCATGGTACATACTCTCGGCTGTGGGTCTGTATCAGGTGGAGCCAGCTGGCGGCAAATACATCATCGGAAGTCCAGTCGTCGACAAGGCCACAATGAATGTGGGCGACGGCAAGACATTCACCATCCAATGCCCCAACAACAGCAAGGAGAACATATATGTGCAGTCGGCAAAGCTCAATGGCAAACCTTACACCAAGTCATACATAATGTACGACGACATCATGCGTGGCGGAACCCTAGAACTGCAGATGGGCAGCAAGCCCTCAAAGTGGGGAACAAAGGCGAGCGACAGACCGTAGCATGAACACAAACTTACAACATTCAAGACAAACAATGAGAACATCAATCATAACATTAGCCCTCCTGTCGGCAATGTCGGCAACGGCACAAGAGAACGCAACGGTGGATGTGCACGCACGCTACACCAAGGTAGTAACGCCCGTCAACGGCAAGTATGAGTCGAAGCGTCCGCCTATGGCCGAGCGTCTGTTCACTTCAGAGGCGGTGGAGAAGAAAATCAAGGAGGTGCAGAAACTGCTGAAGAACAACCCAAAACTCGCATGGATGTTTGCCAACTGCTATCCCAACACCCTTGAGAGCACCGTACACTACCGTGTGTTGGAGAATGGCGACGACGACACATTCGTATATACAGGCGACATACCAGCCATGTGGCTTCGCGACTCAGGCGCACAGGTGTGGCCCTACATGGCCCTTGCCAACAAGGACGAGAAACTGAGAAAGATGCTGCGTGGCGTCATTCTGCGCCAACTTAAATGTGTCAACATCGACCGTTATGCCAATGCCTACAACGATGGTGCCACGGGAGCCGGATGGCAGAGCGACGGCACACAGATGCGGGCAGAAGTGTTTGAGCGCAAGTATGAGATCGACTCCTTCTGCTATCCCATACGCCTTGCCTATGAATATTGGAAGGTTACGGGCGACGACTCTATCTTTGGCGACGAATGGATGATGGCTGTTAAGAACATCCTCAAGACCTTCCACGAGCAGCAGCGCAAGGATGGTAAGAACCCCTATCAGTTCACACGTGTTACCGACCGTGCCTTCGACACCGTCGGTTGGGGCGGTTATGGCGCACCAGTAAAGCCTGTTGGACTGATAGCCTCAACATTCCGTCCGTCCGACGATGCCACTATCCTGCCGTTCCTTATTCCGTCGAACTTCATGGCGGTGACATCAATGAACAAGGCTGCCGAGATATTGCGCTACTGTGCAGAGACAGCCGGCAAGAGCAGGAACATAAGTGCGGCTAAGAAGAACGACGCCTTAAGACTGGCAGAAGATTGCAGCAGTCTTGCCAAGGAGGTGAAGTCGGCATTGCAGAAATATGCCGTCTACAACCATCCTAAGTATGGCAAAATCTACGCCTACGAGGTTGACGGCTTCGGCAACCATCTGTTGATGGACGACGCCAACGTGCCTTCGCTCCTAGGTATGGGCTATTTGGGCGACGTGGAGATGGACGACCCCATCTATCAGAACACCCGCAAGTTTGTGTGGAGCGACGACAACCCTTGCTTCTTCAGCGGTAAGGCAGGCGAGGGCATCGGCGGTCCGCACGTCGGCAAGGACATGCCCTGGCCTATGTCAATAATGATGAAATGCTTCACATCCAACGACGACAACGAGATTCGCTGGTGCATGAAGACCCTGCTCAACACCGACGCCGGCATGGGATTCATACATGAGTCGTTCAACAAGGATGATGCATCCAACTACACACGCCCGTGGTTTGCATGGCAGAACACACTTTTCGGAGAGTTGGTCATCAAGCTTATTAACGACGGAAAGGCCGACTTGCTCAACAATCTCTAAGGTAAAAGACAAATTCCTTTACCATAAAAGGATAGTAAAGTAAAAGAATCGTCCATCAGCTGACAGACAAGCGTCTAACAGCTGATGGACGATTCTTTTTTTTTACGTATATAAGTTATTATTTGTTCAATTGACTTTCATGCATTTGTCCTTACGCTCACAGTATCTCTCGCATTGCGCGCAGATGTCATAACCAAGCATTGCTCCGAGCATGAAGTCTTCCTCGGGTGTGAGCTGGTTGAGAGGGCGCGTCACAATCATGCGTATGGCATTAAGACATTCCTCCCTACCGAAATACAAATTCAGTCGGTCGTTGCCTACAGGCTGGATAACATATTTGATATTTTGGTTTTCCAGTCTGCGAATAGCAAAATCCTCATACTTCTTGCTGAAAGTGAAGAGCACCATACGGCGCACTCCCTTCTGATATTCGTATATATGATTCATCAGAACCTTCATGTCTATTGGTAATGCTGTGGATTGCTGCATGATTATAACTTGTCTATGTGAGTGAATAAGAACAGATATGTGGATTAGAGACTGGGCTGTATTTCAGCTACCCAGGCGTCGATGCGCTCGTCGGTCTTGCCATCCTCGTTGACTTCATCAAGGGCCAAGCCAACAAACTTACCGTCGACCACCGACTCCGACTCGTCAAACGTGTAGCCATCTGTAGCTACAGCACCTATGACATTGGCGCCAGCCTCCTTTGCTGCATTGTATATCTCAGCCATTCCACCCACAAAAGTGTCGGGATAAGACTCAGAGTCGCCACAGCCAAATAGAGCCACAGTCTTGCCGCTAAGGTCGGCACTCTTTATTACCTTAATACCGTCATACCAGTCGTCCTGCACTTCGCCAGCACCCCATGTAGATGTGCCGAGAATGAGATTGTCGTTGTCGGCAATCACACCGTCGTCTAAGTCAGTGACATTGATAATGTTGTCCACGCCCAATTTGGCTCCGATTCTGCCAGCCAGGTCTTCACAAGTGCCAGTGCTTGTGCCATAGATGATAACAGTCTTCTTCATAATCTTTAGTTGTTTTTATTTATATATATGTATGGTTAAAGCCATTATTTTTATCTGCTGCAAAGTTAGCTTGGTTTCAACATCTACACAATACCTAAATACTATGATTTTACAGACTTTCCTTTTCCTATGTCTTACTTCACTTATATTACTAAAACTAAAAATAGCCAATACAAAAGTGTTAAAGCTCAGTACCACTTCAGTGTTACACAACTGGTACTGCAGTTTCATACGGCTGGTACTGGAGTTTCAGTTGGCTGGTACTGCAGTTTAACTCAATATGTACTATAACGTAATTAGTGTTTTGCTGAAATAATGCATATTTTAACCTCATTTATCAGCCATATAGGAATTGTCTGTTGCCCTATTAGTCTGGCTAAATATTAATTCTGCAAACACTAATTATAATACAAAAGCGGCATAAGAATCTTGTTGTAAAATTCTTATACCGCTTTATATTCAATCTTCAAGCCTATCTAAACCAGATTGGCTCAAAAGTTCATTAGTATTCGTCATCATTCCAAAGGAAGTCATCCTTTGAAGGATAGTCGGGCCAAAGGTCCTCGATGCTCTCGTATACGTCGCCCTCGTCCTCTATCTCCTGAAGGTTCTCA
>CAKQFF010000092.1 GCA_934230685.1 uncultured Prevotella sp.
GGCTCCTTGCCGAAGTAGTTCTTAACGAGAGTCTGAACAGCAGGTATACGGCTTGAACCACCTACGAGGATAACCTCGTCGATATCGCTTGTCTGGAGCTTAGCGTCGCGCATAGCGTTCTGGCAAGGAACAAGACATGCCTGAATAAGGTTGTGGGCAAGCTGCTCGAACTGTGAACGAGTCAATGTCTTAACCAAGTGCTTTGGCACACCACCCTCGGCTGAGATATACGGAAGGTTGATCTCGGTAGATGTTGTGCTTGAAAGCTCGATCTTAGCCTTCTCGGCAGCCTCCTTCAAGCGCTGCATAGCCATTGGATCCTTAGAGAGGTCGATGCCCTCATCGGCCTTGAAGCCATTAACGAGCCAGTCGATAATAACCTGGTCGAAGTCGTCACCACCGAGGTGAGTATCACCATTGGTAGAGAGAACCTCAAATACACCACCACCGAACTCAAGGATTGAGATATCGAATGTACCACCACCAAGGTCGAACACAGCAATCTTCATATCCTTGTTGGCCTTGTCTACACCGTAAGCAAGAGCTGCTGCAGTAGGCTCGTTAACGATACGACGAACGTTGAGACCTGCAATCTGACCAGCCTCCTTGGTAGCCTGACGCTGTGAATCAGAGAAGTATGCAGGAACAGTGATAACTGCATCTGTAACCTCCTGACCGAGATAATCCTCAGCAGTCTTCTTCATCTTCTGAAGCACCATAGCCGAGATTTCCTGCGGAGTATACTTACGACCGTCGATGTCGACACGTGGATAGCCACCCTCGTTGACAACAGAGAACGGAACACGAGTAACCTCCTTAGAGCACTGATCATAGGTCTCACCCATGAAGCGCTTGATTGAATATACGGTGTTCTTAGGATTGGTGATAGCCTGACGCTTTGCAGGGTCGCCTACCTTACGCTCACCGTCCTTTACGAAACCAACGATTGAAGGAGTTGTGCGCTTGCCTTCGCTGTTGGCGATTACTACTGGTTCGTTGCCCTCAAAAACGGCAACACAAGAGTTTGTAGTACCTAAGTCGATTCCAATAATCTTTCCCATAGTTGTATTTTTTTATTTTTTATTTCTAATTTGTTAATTACTATATGAACGCTTCTTCCAAGAACACTTCGTATTTGCATATTCCGTAGTCTCAGAACTGCGCTCGCCTTATTATATACAAATGGCGTGCCAAAAACCTATCTCATTATAAAAAACTGACAAACATAGACACATGCCGCCTGTCAATATGGCACATACGGGGATTTTTTATTGTATTGTATGACAATAATTGCATTATTCTAAGTAAATTTGCACGTCGATAGGCCAAGACAATGGGAAAGTGTCGTGGTCGGACTATGAAAGATATAAACCACAGAAGAAAATGAGATTTACACATTATTATATATATAGCATTCTCGTGCTCGCCTTCATGGCAACAACATGCAGGGCTAACGAGGCAGACAACGACTCCACCGCCACCAGTCACTATGTACACCGACTGATGATGGACTACAGACCGGGAGCCATACTTCACACCAACGACTTCCTTAGAGGCAACAATCCTGAAGTGAGAACCATGAACCATGACATGGGCTATCACCTGAAGTATGCCTTCTCGGCTCCCGAAAAGAGTGAGCAGGCACGCATATACCGTGATGCCTATCAGGGCATAGGCGTGTCGTATAACGACTTCAACCCGCAACTGGGCAACCCTATCAGTGTGTATCTGCTGCAAGGAGCACGCATAGCAAGCCTAAGCAACCGCCTTGCCTTAAACTATGAATGGAACCTGGGACTGGCCTTCGGATGGAATCCATACGATGAGGAGGAGAACCCCGACAACCGTGTGATTGGCTCGAAGGTTACGGCATACATCGGACTTGACCTATACCTGCGCTGGATATTGTCGCGACACATTGACCTGAACTTCGGTATAAACGCAACTCATTATTCCAACGGCAACACACAATTTCCAAATCTCGGACTTAACACTGTGGCTTTGCGCCTGGGAGCAGCCTATTATATCAACCGCCGACAATCGCGTCTTGCATACAGACATGAGCAGTTGCCGCCTACAGAGCACACCATCAACTACGACATCATACTCTATGGAGCATGGCGGCAGCGTGGCATATACGAGGATGGTTATCCCTACGCATTGGAAGGAAAGGCATCGGTGATGGGATTCAACTTCAACCCTCTATACAAGTTAAACCACTGGTTGAAGCTCGGAGTATCGCTTGACGGAGTGTACGACCGCTCTGCCAAACTGTATTACGACGTTGACTATATCGATCCAGACACTAACGACCAATACCGCAGACCGTCGGCTACAAAACAAATGACATTAGGATTGTCGGCACGCGCTGAGTTCGCCATGCCTTATTTCAACATAAACTTTGGCATAGGCAAGAACTTCGTGAATGACACCGGAGAATTTGGCGGCATCTACGAACTTCTTGCCCTGAAAGTAAATATAACGAAACATGCACTTGTGCATATTGGTTATACGCTGAACAATTTCCATACACCTAAGCACTTGATGCTGGGTGTGGGATGGAGAATATATTAAAGAGTCACACTTGCACCCGCCATTATCCACAATCCCGGCTGGCGCACAGCACCGAGATCGTAATAGCGATGGGCGGTAAGGTTGTCTGCCTTTACATATATATTATATGTAGGAGCAGTCCATTGCACTTTAAGGTCGACCTTTGTATATGGCGTATATCCATTCATACGCTCCTGCCAACGCACAGCCCATGAGGCAGAGAGGCGGCTCCAAATGTTATGGTCGAGCTGGAAAGTGGCCTTATGACGAAGATACTCCAAGGCATAGAGCGAGCCATATACCGGACGCGCGGTGGAGTGGTCTTGATGGATATAGGCATAGCCAAGCTTGACGCGAGTGATGAAAGAGCCAGGCACTATCTCCTGCATGTGCAAGGTAAGGTCGGCATTATAACCCATATTGTCGAGTTTGCCGATATTCATAGCGTGGTATTTGCCGCGCTCCTCAGTGGTATACACCCAGTCGATGATGTCAGTGCCCTTTGAGTAGAAGCCGCTAAGCAAAGCCTCAACACCCGAATGACGGAAGCGAGCGCCTATCTTAAACATTGAGTTCTTCTCGGGTTTAAGGTTAAGGTCGCCCTGCTGCACAGAGTTGTTGGTGTAAAGGTCGGTGTAGGTGGGCACACGCAAAGCCTTGTTCCATGAGGCATAGAACTTCCAATAATCATTAGGACGATAGGAAACGTCGACACCAGGATAGAAACGGAAATCATTGTCAAGAGCAGTGTTGCGGTTGGCCAACACACCAGCCGACAATGTGAATCCACCAAGAATGACATTATGCTCAAGGAAGAGACTTGTATTGGTGCGGTCGCCACGATGGTCGTACTTACGGTCGGTGCCATGTATTGAAGCCCAATCGGACTCAGGCAACAAGTCGCCGTAAGCCGTACTCATGATGTGCTCCTTGCGGAGGTCGAAACCAATGGCAGTCTTGCCAAGCAGCCATGTAGCATGAGCATTAAGTGAAGCTCCATAAACATCGGTGCGGTGGTAATTCTCGCCATTCTTGGCACCCTCCTTGCCACGTGTCAGCTGGTAATGGTCGACATCGCGGTGCCAATATAGCTGAGGAGAGAAAACGAGATTGTCGTTGCCCAATGGTTTAATGTCTGCCTGTGCCGACGCAATGATACGGCGTGTGGCTTCCCATTGATTATTAAACTTAGCACTATAGAATGTAGACGCTCCATAATCCTGCGAGGAGAGTCCACCCTGCCAAGTGAGGTCGGCATATCGCGAAGTGTAGCCACCCATGTAATAGGCACGACGACGCTTGAAGTCGGAATTGACAGTGCCACCATCACTCTGGGTATATCCACCACTGAGCTTCTGGCTAAGACTGCCTGTCTTAAGATTAACACCAAAGTCACCACCGAATGTTCCGAACGAACCACCCTCTGCCGACAGACGTATATTCGACTCATTGTCGGAACGAGTGACGATATTGATGGCACCATTAAAGGCAGAAGAACCGAACACACGTGCCGAAGCACCCTCGAGAACCTCGATGCGCTCAATATCAGAAAGAGAAACTGGGAAATCGGCTGCGTTATGACCAGTCTGCGGACTTGAGATATTCACACCATTCAATAGAATGGTAATCTGGTCGAACGTGCCACCGTTGATGCTAATGTCCGTCTGTACACCAAAGCCACCGCGCTGACGGACATCCACGCCCGTGGCTAACTTCAAGAGATCGTTAACACTCGCTACCTCCGCACGCTGGATATCGTCGCGTGAGATAACAGAGACAATCTTGGCCGACTGCAGTGCTGTAAGCGGAGCACGCGATGAGGTGACTGTCACCTCATCGAGCTTCACTTCATCACAATACAAAGAGTCGGTCGCAGCCACATTATTTACAGGGTTGGTGCTGATGCCTTCGGCCTTGGCGTAGGTTAAAGTTGCCACGCTAAGAGTGCAGACAATCACTTCCCTGCCAATGCAGCTGAACAGGGCGTAGCTTCTGCGTGTGAAATGCTTGAAGCGCAAAGCCTCGCGGCCTGTCATAAATCTTTGTCTTTGCATAAAGTTGATTATAAATGTTAATTAAAACTTTTGAGCGGGCAAAGGTATAGCTTTATTTCCAAATACAACCAACTTTATATTAATTATTTTAACAAATCAAGGCATTTTCGTGATTTCGGTCAATACATCCACAGCATCTTTAACTGTAGGAATGCCTGTTATCACCATCGAGCGTTTGCCGTTGACCTCCTTAAGATTGCAACGCCGAGTGTGCGTGCCAATATAGTTAAGAGCACGCCCGAATGCCTGACTGCGATAGTAGGCAGAGTCGGGATTTGACACAAACTGCATCTGCATCCTACCCTGCTTGAGTATTATCTTCTCACAGCCAAGACGCTTGCCAAGTCGTCGAAGCGGCACTACCTGCAACAGTTCCTCACCCTCGCGAGGAAGAGGACCGAAGCGGTCGGCCAATCTCTGACGATAGGCGTCGAGCTGCTGGTCGTCTGCAATATTGTCGAGTTCGCGATAGAGCAACATTCGCTCTGAGGAGCCAGGCACATAGCATTCGGGGAAGTACATCTCAAGATCGCTCTCCACAGAGCAGTCCTCCACAAACTCATCACCCGAGATTTCCCTACCCTGGGCAATCTCTTCGGCGTAGACATCCTGGAACTCATCGTTCTTAAGTTCAGTGACAGCCTGACTCAGAATCTTCTGATACGTCTCATAACCAAGATCCTCCATAAATCCGCTCTGCTCAGCTCCAAGCAGATTGCCCGCTCCACGTATGTCAAGGTCCTGCATAGCAAGGTTGAATCCGCTGCCAAGCTCAGAGAAATTCTCCAATGCCTCAAGCCTGCGGCGTGCTTCGGGATTGAGTGCCGACTTAGGCGGAGCCAAGAGATAGCAGAAAGCCTTGCGGTTGGAGCGTCCCACACGTCCGCGCATCTGATGCAGATCAGACAAGCCAAACTTATGGGCATCGTTGATGATGATGGTGTTGGCATTGCTGATATCTATACCATTCTCCACGATTGTTGTGGAGAGAAGCACGTCGTAGTCGTAGTCCATAAACCCGATGATAATCTTCTCAAGTTCCTCAGGACTCATCTGTCCGTGGCCTATCGCCACACGGGCATCAGGCACATACTTATGAATCATGGCGGCAATCTCAGGAAGATTGGAAATACGGTTGTTAACGAAGTACACCTGACCGTTGCGCGACATCTCGAAGTTGATGGCATCGGCTATTATCTCATGACTGAACACACCAAGGTCAGTCTGCACAGGATAACGGTTGGGTGGCGGGGTGCGGATGATACTCATGTCGCGAGCACCCATCAGCGAGAACTGCAGAGTGCGGGGAATAGGCGTGGCAGACATGGTGAGCGTGTCGATATTAGTCTTCAGTTTGCGCAGCTTCTCCTTAGTAGCCACACCAAACTTATGCTCCTCATCGATAACGAGCAATCCAAGGTCGTGCCATGCCACCGACTTGCCCAAGAGTTTATGTGTGCCAATGAGGATGTCGATCTTGCCCTCCTTAAGGTCGGCAAGCACCTCACGCGTCTGCTTAGCCGAGCGGGCACGCGAGAGATAGTCAACACGCACGGGCATATCCTTCAGGCGGTCGCGGAATGTCTTGTAGTGCTGAAAGGCAAGCACCGTGGTAGGCACAAGCACAGCAACCTGCTTGCCATCAGTAGCAGCCTTGAATGCAGCGCGTATTGCCACCTCTGTCTTGCCAAAGCCTACATCGCCACACACAAGACGATCCATAGGTCGAGCCGACTCCATATCGGCTTTCACATCCTGTGTGGCACGCGACTGGTCGGGAGTATCCTCATATAGGAACGAGGCCTCAAGCTCGTGCTGCAAGTAAGAATCCGCGGTGAAGGCGAACCCCTTCTCATGACGACGCTTGGCATAAAGCTTTATAAGGTCGCGCGCTATATCCTTTATGCGCTTCTTGGTGCGCTCCTTCAGGCGGTCCCACGCTCCGGTGCCAAGAGTGCTCAGGCGTGGTGACTCGCCAGTGTCGGAACGGCGATACTTGGATATCTTATATAAAGAATGAATGCTCACATCAACAATGTCGCCCCGCTGATAGTAGATGCGTATCACTTCCTGATAGCTGTCGCCCACAGGCACACGCACCAAACCACCAAACTTGCCAATGCCAAAGTCGATATGCACAATGAAGTCACCAGGCTCCATCTCCTGCAACTCCTTCATGGTGAGAGCCATCTTGCCCGTGCGGGCCTTATCCGACTTGAGGTTGTATTTATGGAAACGGTCGAATATCTGATGGTCGGTGAAGAAACACAAACGAAGATCGTTGTCGGCGAAACCCTCATGAAGAGTGTGGTCGACGGGAGTAAACTCCAGACGATCGGCCACAGACAAAGCCTCGGAATTAGGCGACTTGTCGTGATGGATATTGCGCAACGCCTTCAACTCATCGCTTTCGAATATCTCCTTCAGTCGGCGTGTCTGCTTCTCCGAGTCGGCAAGAATATAGAGTTTGTAGCCTTGCAGGAGATAATCCTCAAGTGTCTTGGCAAGCAATTCAAAGTTTTTGTGGAAGAGAGGTTGGGGAGAGATATTGAAGGCAATGGTTGTCTGAGGAGTTCCAGTAGGCTGTGCACCGAACTCCACAAAGCGAAACTTGCATATCTCTTCGCGGAAACGCACACCCGACACAAGATTGTTCTCCTTGCGCATGTCGCGCATTATCTGTTCCTGTTCCATCTCCGTGGCACCCTCAAGCCGCGACGCAAGAGCCTGCGACGAGAAGCCCTCGTCGTAAATCTTATCCACTGTGGAGCAGAGATACAGGCGGTCCTTCATCACAAGTGTGGCATCGTCGGGCAAGAGAGCCGTGAACGGCTGCTTGTCTTCAACAATCTGTGCCAATTCAGGCACTATCTGAATGTCCTTCTTATGATCCTTCGACAACTGATCGGCCACCTCAAACGTGCGGATAGTGTCTACCTCATCGCCAAAGAAGTCGATACGGAAAGGCAACTCAGACGAATAGGAATACACGTCAACAATGCTTCCACGCATGGCAAACTGGCCTGGCTCATACACATAATCCTCTTCCTTAAAGCCAAACTCGCGCAATCGGCGACCCAAGTCAGCAAGATTCACGATGTCGCCAACGGCAATGTTTATCG
>CAKQFF010000093.1 GCA_934230685.1 uncultured Prevotella sp.
TAGACCTTGAACAGTTGCTTCATCGGGAAGTGTACCGGTGTGGTAAGCTCAACAATACACAGATGTCCGCCCTTCTTCAGCACACGGTGCATCTCGCGCAATCCTTGGTCGAGGTCTTGGAAATTGCGAATACCGAATGCCGCTGTCACGGCGTCGAATGTTGACTCCCCGAACGACAATGCCATACAGTCTTCTTTGCTGAATGAAATTGTCTGGTCAAGTCCCAAGGCTTTGGTCTTTTGTCTGCCCACTTCCATCATTCCTTCGCTAATGTCGGCACCTACAAGTTTTTCAGGATGCAGCATTTTCGCAGCTTGTATGGCGAAGTCGCCAGTTCCTGTGGCAATGTCGAGCATCACCTGAGGATTGAAAGGCTTGAGCTGCTTCAACGCATAGTGTCGCCATGCCTTGTCGATGTTCCATGACAGGCGATGGTTGAGCTTGTCGTAGGAATGGGCTATGTTGTCGAACATCATTTCAACTTGCGCACCTTTTTCCTGGTTGTCGTTGTAGGGCTTTATTTTTTCTTGTCCGTAAGACATGAGTAATTTATTAATTATTAATTGTTAATTATTAATTGGGGTGATTGAGCTTTTTAATGCATTTGCTGCTAACTGTATTTGCATGCTAACATTTACAGGCTAACTGTATTTGCAAGCTAACTGTGTTTACTGCTTTTCAGCAATTCTGCATTTAAAGCATTTGGCTTTTGATGAAGGCGAAGGTAGTGGACTATTTCTATAACCTCTTACTTACAAATATTGGGTGTAGAATACTGGTTGCTGGATTTTCGTCATCCGGCAACAAGTATTCTGCACCCTAATGTATCCTTGCTACTTGCGTGTTGCAAGGTATTCGCTTACGTTCTTCTCAATACGAGCGGCAATGTCGCCAGCCTCTGCAGTCTTGTCGAACTTCTCGCCGGTGATGTGCTCGTAGAGCTCGATGTAGCGGTCGCTCACGCTCTCGGCATATTCGTCGGTGATTTCAGGCATGGTCTGTCCAGGCTCGTTCATGAAGTCGTGCTCGATGAGCCACTGGCGTACAAACTCCTTTGAGAGCTGCTTCTGTGGCAAGCCCTTCTCAAACTTCTCCTCATAGCCATCGGCATAGAAGTAGCGGCTTGAGTCGGGAGTGTGGATCTCGTCGATAAGGTAAACCTTGCCGTCGCGCTTGCCAAACTCATACTTTGTGTCAACAAGGATAAGGCCGCGCTTTGCAGCCATCTCCTGTCCGCGCTGGAAGATCTTGCGTGTGTAGTCCTCCATAACGGCATAGTCCTCAGCACTTACGATGCCCTGGGCGATGATTTCCTCCTTGGAAATGTTGAGGTCGTGACCCTCGTCAGCCTTTGTGGTAGGTGTGATGATAGGCTCCGGGAAACGCTGGTTCTCCTTCATGCCCTCAGGGAGCTTAACTCCGCACAACTCGCGGCAACCGTCTTTGTAGGCACGCCAAGCCGAGCCGGTGAGGATAGAGCGAATAATCATTTCCACACGGAACCCCTCACACTTCAGACCAACGGTTACCATTGGGTCGGGAGTGGCGAGCTTCCAGTTGGGGCAGATGTCGGTGGTTGCGTCAAGGAACTTGGCTGCAATCTGGTTCAACACTTGTCCCTTGAAAGGAATGCCCTTAGGCAGAATCACGTCGAATGCTGAGATTCTGTCGGTGGCTACCATTACGATTACATCATCATTGATGTCATACACGTCGCGTACTTTTCCGTGGTACACGCTCTTCTGTCCTTCGAAATGAAAATCAGTGTGTGTAAGTGCTTTCATAATTTTCTAATATTTTTTATATTTGTTTTATGAATCCTTGTTGTTCTCGGCCTTCTTTTCCTCGGCCTTGTTGTCGTGGGCCTCGTAGGCGTTGACGATTTTTGTCACGAGCTTGTGGCGCACGATGTCCTTCTGTCCAAGACTGACGAAGCCAATGCCTTCCACATCCTTTAGGATGTTAAGAGCCTCGGTGAGTCCGCTCTTCTGTCCTCGCGGAAGGTCGATCTGAGTCATGTCGCCGGTGATTATCATCTTAGTGTTCCATCCCATACGAGTAAGGAACATGCGTAGCTGGGCCGGAGTGGTGTTCTGGGCTTCGTCGAGTATGACGACAGCGTCGCTCAGTGTTCTGCCTCGCATGAAAGCCAAGGGGGCTATTTGAATGACATTCTTCTCCATCATGTCTTGCAGTTTCACCGCCGGCAGCATGTCTTCCAGCGCATCGTACAATGGCTGCAGATATGGGTCGATTTTTTCCTTCATGTCGCCTGGCAGGAAACCTAATTTCTCTCCGGCTTCCACGGCAGGGCGCGAGAGAATGATCTTGCGGATGGTTTTCTCCTTCAACGCTCTTACTGCGAGGGCGATGCTGAGATAGGTTTTGCCCGTACCTGCAGGACCTGTGGCAAACACCATGTCGTTTTCCGCGTATGCGTCAACCAATTTCTGCTGGTTTTCGCTTTTGCATTTTATGGGTTTGCCTGATATGTTGTATACAATGACACCCTTTACGCCATCAGACTTGGTTTGTCTTCCCTTTATGATGTCGAGGATGTCTTCTTCGTTTATATTGTTGTATTTCAGTACATGGCGGCGCATCTTTTCTACGTTTTCTTCAAACGCAGCCATCTCCTCCTCGTCGCCAAGCACACGTATCACGTTGTCGCGTGCCACGATGCGCAATTTGGGGTAGAGCGACTTTATGATTTGCAGATGCCCATTGCCCGCCCCGTAGAAAACCACGGGGTCAATGTCTTCCAATATGATATGCTTTTCTATCAAAATCTATATATAAAGTTGTTTTGTCTGCAAAGTTAGTGAAAAACTTCCGATTATAAGCTAAGTGTAAAAGATTTTTTATTCTATAAAAATAAACAAGTTTATTTTGTGTTGTCTTTGATTTGTGCTAACTTTGCATTTATGAAAATAACAAATAAGAGATATTTGCAAGGTTTGAGCATTGCGGTAGTTGTTTTGGCTATTGTGCGCAGCGTGTTTCCGCAGGTTGCCGAACGGCGTGCTGAGGGAAGTGCGGCTAAAAAGTCCGTTGCGATTTCAAAGTCGGATAAAGTTGACGCAAAGCTTGAATTGGCCAATGATTCCGCTCAGTTGTTTGCTGATGTGGATGTTGCTGTGAATGTGGAAAGTCCGCGTCCTATTGGCCGCCCGTCTTTGTTCTTCAATGCCGACGGCACCCAGGTGAAGAACCGTATCTATAGTGTGCCTCATTTCGGCAAGGCTTTTCCCGACCAGAATGACGTTCAGCTTGTGGCTGCCAACCGTCATGGTGTGAAGGCTGTGATTGACCGTAAGGATGCCGAGCGTCGCAAGTCGGAACTTGTGTATGTTGGCAGCAGTCCTTTCTATCATGTCGACAATCTCAAGAGCAGCATTCCGTATCTTGTGCCTCGTGCCGCAGTATTGCTTCAGGACATAGGACGTAATTTTTTCGACAGCCTGCAGACTAAGCAAATTCCATTGCATAAGATTATTGTGACATCCGTGTTGCGCAGCAAGGCTGACGTGGCGAAGCTTCGTTCGCATAATGGCAATGCCACAGAAAATTCGTGCCATCTCTACGGCACAACATTCGACGTTTGCTACAACCGCTACAAGACAGTTGAGGACCCAGAAGGTGTGGCTCGCCGCAAAGTGCGCAACGACACTCTGAAATGGGTGCTTAGTGAGGTGCTCAACGATATGCGCAAAAACAACCGTTGTTATATTAAATATGAGGTGAAGCAAGGCTGCTTCCACATCACGGTCAATTGACAGACTCTTTTTTCAACTGACTGTGATGTGGGGCTTTTGGCCTCATGTCTTTTTTTCTTGCAGCTCGTTATGTTTATAAATCCTTCAGCATAACCTCTCTTTGCTTGGCGAGATAATTGGCTCTTTGCGACATTATCTGTTTCCATGCTGGCGAGGCTATTTTCTTCATGTCAATGTCCAGAGTCCATCTGCCGTAGGCTTCCATGCGGTCGATAAGTGTGCCTACCGAAAGGCGCGAGAGGCATTCTGCCGGTTGGTAGTGTACGGTCTCGCCCTTGTCGCCGTTTGATATTTCGGTCAGTATATGGATTTGTGTGAGTTCGTAGAGCAATTCATTCACAATTCTTATGGGTATTCCCGTATGCAGCTTTAGTTCAAGGGCTGAGAATGGCTTGCCTCCTTTGGCGAATCTTTTGCATATTTGGCTTGCAAGCACAATGCAGAGCAACATTTTGTATCGGTGGCTTATTTCCTCTGTCTTGGTCTTGAAGGCAAACTCCTCCATGTTCTGGCTTGCGTAGCACAGTTCTGCGCCGAACAGACATATAAGCCACGAAATCTGCACCCAAAGCATGAACAATGGCAGGGCAGCGAACGAACCGTAAATGGCGTTGTAGCTGCTCACCCAAATCTGCGAGTGGATGTAGAATAGTTGCAGTCCTTGCATGGCCACACCTGCGAGTATTCCGGGAGCGATGGCGTAGCTGATTTTCACCTTAGTGTTAGGCATGAATACGTACAAGGCAATGAACACGCCCGACATAAGAAGGTAAGGCATGAGTTGGATGAAGAACTGCATGAGTGGTCCGATGAGCATTGTGTCTTCTATCTGCTTGAATATTGTGGCGAAGAAGATGCTGATACCCGACGTGATGACAATCACTATCGGCACAAGCAGAAACATAGAGGTGTAGTCGGTAATGGTGCGGAACACGCTGCGTGGTTTCTTCACCTGCCAGATATAGTTGAAAGTCTGTTCGATGTTGCTCACCAGCATTATCACCGTGAAGAGCATGAATAGAAGTCCAATACCAAGAAAAAGTCCGCTCTTGGTGTGCACGAGGTAAGAGTTGACAAATCCTATTATCGTCTCTGCGGCTTGTGGCTGGCTTGAGAATGAGTCTCTAAACCATTCCTCTATATATTTGTTGTAGCCGAATCCTCGTGCAATGGCAAATACCACGGCGAGAATGGGCACGATGGCAAGGAGGGTGGAGTCGGTGAGGGCGGCTGCCGCGCTCGTGATGCGCTTGGTGGTGGTGAATTCCACGGCAAGGATAAGTTTCTTCAGGATGGTGTAGGTGAAGTAGCGCAATGGCGACACACTGTCGCGCTTGATGCTCCAGATTTCCACGGTGAAGAACTTGTATAAATAATTATATGTAGACTTAATGTTCATTCTTTCATTGATATTAATAAGTAAGTGTCCGTTTGTCAGTATTCCATATACGGTTGGATTCTTCTGATGTCGTTGTCGGTGAACTCCTTCATCAGTTTCAATTCGTTTATGTTTTTGATTTCTCCATGCAGCCGTCGGTAGTCGGTTATTGCCCGCGCCTGATAATAGTTGATGTAAGGGTGGCGGCGCAGCTGGTTCAGATTAAGTTGGTTTACTTTCAACTTCTTTATTTTGTTGCTGTCGATGTTGATGAAGGCCAAAGCCTCTTTGGGGAAATCCTCAATGTCGAGCAATTGTTCTTTTTCGAAGAAACCTCCAAGCTGCTCGCGGTAGCGCACAATCCGTCGGGCAAAGTAGCTGCCTATTCCGGGTATGGTTTTTAGGGCTGTTGTGTCTGCTGAGTTTACCGGCAGATGTTCTCCTTCGCGGAGCTTCGGTGTATAAGAGGTCTGCTGCTTTGGCGAAATTCTTGCGGAGGGGTCGTTTTCTGAGTAACTGTTAGTGGTGTTGCCGTACGCATTCTGTCGTGAATAATAGCCTTGTTGCCGGGCTTTCTTCACCTCGGCAAGTTCGGAGGCAGGGCGGTAGTCTTCGCCTATGCGGATGTATGGAGCCAGACGTTTGTATTCCTTTGCTGTCAGTCCATACACAAATGCAAAGTCTTCCTTCTTGCGGTAGATTCCTCCTTTGGCGCGGTACTTATAGATGCTCCTCACCTGCCACGGTTGCAGTCCGAGTTGCAGCAGTTGTGTGCTGTCGGCTGTGTTGGGGTCGAAACAGAAGAGCCTTGTCTCCTTTGTTTCCACCTCGTAATAGTATGTTTTGTTGTTGCTTGTTGTGTTTTTTTGTGGCGAAGATTCTGAATTTTGTTCGTTTGGTTTGATGGAATTTTCGGCCACGTTACTTTCGGTGCCAACAAAGTTCAATGCATAGATGGCAATGCCGGCAAGTGTTATGAGCACGAGTATTGCCAGTATTGCGCGACGGTCGCCTTTGGGTATGTAGCCAAGTTTCTTAATCTGCATTGGTTTTCGTTTTGTTAGTTTGTTGGATAATTAAAATGCAAAAATAGGGAAATAAAACGAGAAAAGCAAGCAAAAACAGAAAATAAAAAAAACTCCCACAGACTCCGTGTCGTCCATGAAGTCTGTGGGAGATAATTTTATTAGTCTGATGAAATATAATTTAAGTGCTTTTTCCCACACTCTCATTATTATTGCATTCAGCTAAATCATTTTACTTAATCAAATCAACCGAACGCTTGAGGAATGAGTCGAGAGCGGCTCCCTTAAGCATTCCGTTCTGAAGGAGTGCGAGGTCGATGAGCTGGTGAACAATCTTGTTGTTCTTGGCGTAAGAGGCGATGATTCCGTTCTTCTTGGTGCGTTGCTCCTCGATGGATTTCTCTGTGTTCTTAACGTCGTCCTTCTCCTCCTGAGTCAGTTCCTCAGGCTTCTTCTTGCCCTGCTCCTGGTGGAGCACAGCCAAGCGTGCCTCAAGACCCTTGATTTCGCTCTCAACTGGCTTCAGCTCTTCGGCGCAGTTCTCCTTCTCGCTCTCCAATACGTTCTTGATGAGCGGATGGTCGCTGTTGAGCACGAGGTTGAATGCGTCGGGCATCTGGGCGTAGAACGACATTCCAGCCTGGAACTTGCTTGCCTCCTTCATTCTTCGCATATATTCGCTCTGAGTGATGAGCACAGGCAGGGTCTGCTCGCCAAGACCCTGAACGTCGACGTAGAACTCCGTCTTGTCAAGTGTTGGCAGCTGTGAGCGGAAGGCCTCTGTCAGATTGTCCTTGTCGTCCTTAGGCAGTTCGCTCTCCTTGTTCTCCTCCTTCACGATGAGGCGGTCGACGATGTCGGCGTCAACGCGGCTGAAGCGTGTCTTCTCAAGCTTCTGCTCAAGCATCGAAACCATAGGAGTATCGAGCTGTCCGTCGAGCAGCAGCACGTTGTAGCCCTTGTTCTTGGCAGCTTCGATATAGCTGTATTCTCCCTCCTTGTCGTTGGCGTAGAGGTAGATGATATTGCCGTCCTTGTCGGTCTGGTTGTCCTTCACGAGAGTCTTGTACTCGTCGTAGGTGAAGTATTTTCCGTCAACGTCCTTCAGCAGGGCGAAGTCCTTGGCTCTGTCGTAGAAGTCTTCCTGCGAGAGCATTCCGTAGTTGATGAAAATCTTGAGGTCGTCCCATTTCTCCTCGTATTCCTTGCGGTTCTCCTTGAAGATAGCGGCGAGGCGGTCGGCAACTTTCTTTGTGATGTACTTGGAAATCTTCTTCACGTTGGCGTCGCTCTGCAGGTA
>CAKQFF010000094.1 GCA_934230685.1 uncultured Prevotella sp.
CCTCAAGTTCCCTCCATGCCTTCGCTCTGGCGACTACCCCATCATCTGCGAGGACGTGCGCAAGGACTATGGCGAGCATACTGTCTTTGCCGATGTCAACCTTACAATCAAGCGTGGCGAGAAGGTGGCTTTCGTGGGCAAGAACGGCGAGGGTAAGTCTACACTTGTGAAATGTATAATGAATGAGATTCCGTTCACTGGCAACCTTAAAGTGGGCCACAACGTGCAGATTGGCTATTTCGCACAGAACCAGGCCCAGCTTCTCGATGGCGAGCTCACCGTGTTCGACACAATCGACCGAGTGGCCAAAGGCGACATCCGACTGAAAATCAAGAACATACTTGGCTCGTTCATGTTCGGAGGCGAGGCCATCGACAAGAAGGTGAAGGTGCTTTCTGGTGGCGAGCGCAGTCGTCTGGCCATGATCAAGCTGTTGCTTGAGCCTGTCAACCTGCTCATCCTCGATGAGCCCACCAACCATCTCGACATCCAGTCGAAGGAAGTGCTGAAGGAGGCCATTCTCGCCTTCGACGGCACGGCAATCATCGTGAGCCACGACCGTGAGTTCCTCGACGGACTCGTGTCGAAGGTCTACGAGTTTGGCGGAGGCAAGGTACGCGAGCATCTTGGCGGCATCTACGACTATCTGCGTGCCCACAACGTGGAGAGCTTCAACGAACTTGGCACAGCCGAGGTGTTCGGCGGTGGCGGAAACGCTAAGAAGGACGCTCCTGCCAACAACATCAAGGCCGACGAGCCGTCGCCACAGAAGCTCAGCTATGCCGAGCACAAGGAGCAGCAGAAGAAAATCAAGCGCACAGAGAAACTCATAGCCGAGTCGGAGGACAAAATCACGGCTATGGAGAATAGGCTGAAGGAGCTCGACTCCCTGCTTTGCACTCCCGAGGGAGCCTCGAACATGGACTTCATCAACGAGTACACATCCATAAAGAAGCGCATGGACGAGGAAGAGGAGCGATGGACAATGCTGTCGGACGAACTGGAGCAGCTGAAAAGCTAAAGTCCTGACGACAACCGCAAATCCTATTGCAGGGCATAATTCAACGTGGCAACGGTTACAAATTAGCCATAAAGGCTATACTTATTGAGTAAATATGCAATATTTTGCGCCTTTGTTATTAAAAAAAGACAAAATATGATAATTACGAAAGAAAATTTGTAACTTTGCCACTGAAAGTAGAACTTTTGAGAAGTTTACGCCACAATATGTAGCCAAACAGCTCATCATTTAGTAACCAATAAAATACAAGAAGCCCATGCAAGTAGCCATATTGAAATACAATGCTGGAAACATCTGCTCGGTTGTAAACGCGCTGAAGCGTGTGGGATGCAATCCAATCCTCACCGACAATGTTGAAGAACTGCAAAGTGCCGACAGGATAATATTCCCAGGACAGGGAGCGGCAGGCACCACAATGAAATATCTGCATGAACATGGGCTTGACCAGGTGGTGCGCAACCTCAAGCAGCCGGTTCTCGGAATCTGCATCGGACAGCAGCTACTGTGCCGCCACTCAGCCGAGGACAACACCGACTGCCTGGGCATCTTCCCCGTCGACATATTGAAGTTCGAGCCTAAGCAGCACGAAGACAAAGTGCCGGCTATGGGATGGAACAATATCGGCAATCTCAAGTCGCCCTTGTTCAAAGGGTTGAAGGATGGCGACTTCGCCTACTTCGTCCACAGCTACTACGCCCCTCTGTGCGACTTTACCATTGCCACAGCCGACTACGTGCAGCCGTTCAGCGCGGCTCTGCACAAGGACAACTTCTACGCCACCCAATTCCATCCCGAGAAAAGCGGAAGAGTGGGTGAAACGATACTTGATAATTTCTTGAACATAGAGTAATAACACGTTAAATACCAGAAAGATATGATAGAACTGATACCGGCTATCGACATTATCGGCGGCGAGTGTGTGCGACTTACCAAGGGCGACTATGCCCAGAAGAAGGTCTACAACTCCGACCCCGTGAGTGTTGCAAAGGAGTTTGCCGCCAAAGGATTCAAGCGGCTTCATGTAGTGGATCTCGACGGAGCTAAATCCAAGCACGTCATCAACGACAAAGTTCTGCATCATATTTCTCATGAGACTAATCTTGTGGTCGACTTCGGAGGAGGAATAAAGACCCAGGAGGACATGGACAAGGTGTTTGACAACGGAGCGGCAATGGTTACGGTAGGAAGCGTCTCCTACACCGATCCGCAGATGTTCGAGTCGTGGATCCAACGCTACGGGGCCGAGAGGATAATCCTCGGAGCCGACGTGAGAGACCGCAAAATCTCCATCAACGGATGGCTCGAAGGCACCGAGTGCGACATTATCGATTTCCTAAGCCACTACATTGGTAAGGGAATACGCAATGTGCTGTGCACCGACATCTCCAAGGACGGAGCCTTGCAAGGGCCGTCGGTTGCTCTCTACAAAGAGATTATGCAGCATTTCCCCCAACTGCATCTGATTGCGAGTGGCGGAGTATCCTCCACCGAGGACATCCTCACTCTCGACCGCGAGGGCATTCCTGCCGTAGTGTTCGGCAAAGCCTACTACGAGGGACTGATAGATGTGGATTATTTACGTAAAACGCTAAAGCTATAATAAGTATGGGACTTGCAAAGAGAATAATACCCTGCCTTGACGTGAAGGACGGAATGACCGTGAAGGGCGTCAACTTCGTCAATCTCCGCAATGCAGGCGACCCCGTGGAGCTTGCCCGAAGGTATAGCGAGAGTGGAGCCGACGAGCTTGTGTTCCTCGACATCACAGCAAGTGCCGACGGACGCAAGACCTTCACCGACATGGTGAGCAAGGTGGCCCAAGTAATCAACATTCCATTCACCGTTGGCGGAGGCATCAATGCCTTCGAGGATGTGGAGCGCATGCTTAATGCCGGTGCCGACAAGGTGAGCATCAATTCTGCCGCCATCAAGAACCCCTCGCTCATCAACCATATTGCCGAGGCTTTTGGCTCGCAGGTGTGTGTCTGCGCCATCGACGCACGGCTTGAGGATGATGGCGAATGGTATTGCTACATAAAAGGTGGCAGGGAGCGCACGCCGCTCAAACTGCTTGAATGGGCAAAGGAAGTGAGCCAGCGTGGGGCGGGCGAAATCCTCTTCACGAGCATGAACCACGACGGAGTGAAAAAGGGATTTGCCAATGAGGCCTTGGCGATGCTTGCCGACGAGTTGCCCATACCCGTGATAGCGAGTGGCGGAGCCGGAAAGATGGAGCATTTTCTCGATGCCTTCACTCTCGGCAAGGCCGACGCAGCGTTGGCGGCAAGCGTGTTCCACTTTGGCGAGATTGCCATTCCCGACCTTAAAGAATATCTTGCGACAAACGCCGTAAAAGTAAGAATATAAGAATATTATGAACAAAAACACAAAGAATATGGAAATAGATTTCGAGAAACAGGGCGGACTTGTTCCTGCCATTATTCAAGATAACACGACCAAGAACGTGCTGATGTTGGGCTACATGAACCGAGAGGCCTACGACAAGACTCTCCAGACGGGCAAGGTGACCTTTTGGAGCCGCAGCCGCAACTGCCTTTGGACCAAGGGCGAGACATCAGGCAACTTTCTTAACCTGGTGAGCATCAAGGCCGACTGCGACAAGGACACTCTGCTCGTAAGAGTGAACCCCACAGGTCCAGCCTGCCATCTTGGCACCGACACATGCTGGGGCGAGACCAACGACGCCAACCCCCTGCTCTTCCTCACAGAGCTGCAAGATTTCATCAACAAGCGACATGAGGAAATGCCCGAAGGCTCCTACACCACATCCCTCTTCAAGGACGGACTGAACCGCATGGCTCAGAAGGTGGGCGAGGAAGCTCTCGAGGCTGTAATTGAGGCAACCAACGGAACCAACGAGCGCCTTATCTATGAGGCATCCGACATGTTCTACCACCTCATCGTCTTACTCACAAGCAAGGGCTTGCGCATAGAAGACATTGCAAAGGAACTTCAAACACGCCATAATCCAAATTGGCACAAACATTAAATAATTAAAAATGCTTATCGATTATCAAAAGGCTAATATATACCAAGCGGACGATACCGTGTTGCACGACGTCAACTTCCAGGTCGACGAAGGGCAATTCGTTTATGTGATTGGAAAAGTGGGATCGGGCAAGTCCTCCCTGCTTAAATCGCTGTATTGCGAGGTGGATTTCTACAAGGACGACGCCGAGAAAGCCGAGGTCTTGGGCAAGAATCTGCTTAAAATCAAACGTAAGGAAATCCCTGCCCTGCGCAAGCAGATGGGCATCATCTTCCAGGATTTCCAACTCCTTCACGACCGTAGCGTCGAGATGAACCTCAAGTTCGTGCTCAAGGCCACGGGATGGAAATCGTCGAAGGAGATGGACGAGCGTATCGAGCAGGTGCTTGAGGCTGTGGGTATGGAGTCGAAGCGCAAGCGTCTGCCCCACGAACTCTCGGGCGGCGAGCAGCAGCGCATTGCCATTGCCCGCGCTCTGCTCAACAACCCCAAGGTAATAATAGCCGACGAGCCTACTGGCAACCTCGACCCCGATACTGCCGAAAAAATTGTGGGCTTGTTTTATGAGATAAGCCATACTGGCACTTCTGTTGTCATCTCCACCCACAACCTGCCTATGATCGACAAGTTTCCGGGCAAGGTGTACAAATGCAAGGAGGGCAACCTCCTGGATGTTACAAAGGATTACGAGTAAACGAAAATAATAAAAAATACAAGATAAATTATGAAGGTAATGAAATTTGGAGGAACCTCGGTTGGTTCTCCAGAGCGCATGAAATCAGTAGCAAACATGGTGTCTGAGTCAGGCGACCAGGTGTTTATCGTTCTTTCTGCCATGTCGGGCACAACCAACTCGCTTGTTGAGATTTCCAACTATCTCTACAAGAAGAACTCGGATGGTGCCAACGACGTTATCAACGCTCTCGAGCGCAAATACATGCAGCATGTAGAGGAGCTCTACTCTACCGACGAGTACAAGCAGAAGACTAAGGAATTCCTCGCTTCGGAATTTGCCTATCTGCGTTCGTTCACCAAGGACCTCTTCACCAGCTTCGAGGAGAAGAACATCGTTGCCCAGGGTGAAATCATGAGCACCAACATGGTGACAAACTATTTGCTCGAGAAGGGCGTCAAGGTTTGTCTGCTTTCTGCCTTCGACTTTATGCGCACCGACAAGAATGCCGAGCCCGACTCTCAGTACATCAAGGAGAAGCTCCAGGATGTGATGAAGGCCAACGAGGGCTATCAGGTCTACATCACCCAAGGATTCATCTGCCGCAATGCCTACGGCGAGGTGGACAACCTCCTGCGTGGCGGTAGCGACTTCACAGCCTCGCTCATTGGCGCTGCCCTTCCTGCCGAGGAGATTCAGATTTGGACCGACATCGACGGAATGCACAACAACGACCCGCGCGTGGTTGAGCACACAGATGCCATCCGCCAGCTCAACTTCGAGGAGGCTGCCGAGCTTGCCTATTTCGGAGCCAAGATTCTCCACCCCACTTGCGTTCAGCCGGCTAAGTTTGCTGGCATTCCCGTGCGCCTCAAGAACACTCTCGACCCTCAGGCCGAAGGCACTATCATCGACAACGTGCTGCTCAAGGGCAAGATCAAGGCGGTTGCCGCCAAGGACAACATCACAGCAATCAAGATCAAGTCGTCGCGCATGCTCTTTGCCACAGGATTCCTGCGCAAGGTGTTCGAGATTTTCGAGTGCTATCAGACTCCCATCGACATGATCACCACCAGCGAGGTGGGCGTTTCGATGAGCATCGACAACACCAACCATCTCAACGAGATTGTCGACGAACTGAAGAAGTACGGCACCGTTACCGTCGACTCCGACATGTGCATCGTATGCGTTGTGGGCGACCTCGACTGGAACAACCTCGGTTTCGAGACCATCGTGCTCGACGCTATGAAGAATATTCCTGTGCGCATGATTTCCTACGGAGGAAGCAACTACAACATCTCGTTCCTCATCCGTGAGGCCGACAAACAGCGTGCCTTGCAGAACCTTTCGGACGTTCTGTTCAACAACAAGTAATTATACTACATATTTATAAAAACACCGCACAAAGACAGACTGCATGTGAAGATAATGGGCTGGATAATCAGCGTATGAAAATCCTTCCTTTGCAGTCTGCCTTTGACGTTTTGCAATCAATTAACACACACACAACGAGTATGTTTCCAATAGATAAATTTCAGGATAAAAGAACACCGTTCTACTACTACGACACGCAGTTGCTGCGACAGACTCTCCAGACCATCAAGGAGGAGAGTGGCAAATACGACAACTATCATGTGCATTACGCTGTGAAGGCCAATGCCAACCCCAAGGTG
Source organism: uncultured Prevotella sp. (assembly GCA_934230685.1). Lineage (GTDB taxonomy): Bacteria > Bacteroidota > Bacteroidia > Bacteroidales > Bacteroidaceae > Prevotella. The sequence goes on from CAKQFF010000094.1 coordinate 6,378, forward strand.
CTTCGCATCATCAGCCAGTATGGCTTGGGAGCTGACTGCGTGAGCGGTGGCGAAATCAACGCTGCCATCGAGGCAGGATTTCCAGCATCGAGCATCGTGTATGCCGGAGTGGGAAAGAGCGACTGGGAGATAAAGCTCGGACTTGAGAAGGAGATTGCCTGCTTCAATGTGGAGTCGACCGAGGAGCTTGAGATTATCAACCAGCTTGCCATCGAGTGTGGCAAGACTGCCCGCGTGGCTTTCCGCATCAATCCCAACGTGGGAGCCCATACCCATGCCAACATCACCACCGGACTTGCCGAGAACAAGTTTGGCATTGCGATGAAGGACATGGAGACCGTAATAGAGAGAGCCTACACGATGCCCAACATCAAGGTTGTGGGACTGCACTTCCACATTGGCTCACAGATACTTGACATGGGTGACTTCAAGGCTTTGTGCAACCGCATCAACGAGTTGCAGCAGCAGCTTGAGAGCCATCATATAAAGATCGAGAGCATCAACGTGGGCGGCGGTCTTGGCGTGAGCTACGACAATCCCGACCGCGAACCCGTGCCCGACTTCAAGTCCTACTTCAAGACCTACGCCACCCACCTTCGTTTGCGCGAGGGTCAGCAGGTGCACTTCGAGCTTGGACGTGCCGTCGTGGCCCAGTGCGGATCGCTCATCACCCGTCTGCTCTATGTCAAGCAAGGCACCTACAAGCAGTTTGCCATTGTCGATGCCGGCATGACCGACCTCATACGCCCTGCCCTCTATCAGGCCCTGCACAAGATACAGAATCTCAGCAGCAGCGAGCCAAAGGAAACATACGACGTTGTGGGCCCCATCTGCGAGTCGAGCGATGTCTTTGCCAAGGCCATCGACCTGCCCAAATGCCATCGTGGCGACTTGATTGCATTGCGTTCGGCTGGTGCCTATGGCGAGATAATGGCGAGCGGCTACAACTGCCGTCCGTTGCCCAAGGGCTTTATCTCCGAAGATTTCAAATAGAATATGACAATTGATATAATATCAATAATAGCCTGTGTTCTTATCGTCTTGCTCACGATAGAATCCATCATTGCCAATCCGTTCTT
>CAKQFF010000095.1 GCA_934230685.1 uncultured Prevotella sp.
TATGTATTGACAAATATAATACGTTGTATTGTAATTTGCAAACAATATGCCGAATTAAGTCGAAGTTCGGGGTGGTTTCTAATTAACCCTACATGTTCAACCTGACTCAATAAATGGCCCAATAAAATTGACCGAAAGACAGGAGCTGATTTTGCAAATGTTTGCTGAGGACAAAAGTCTGAGTAGAGAAAGGATATGCGAAAAGACGGGATTATCAGATGGTACAATCAAACGCGAGATTGCATTCCTAAAAAAGTCATGATATCTGGAACGTGTCGGGAGCCTTAAATACTTTCTTTTTAGACTACAGAAAATCTATGCGTAATACACAGGGTTTTCCCTCTGACCCGAAATAGGCGGATTCTTTCGTCAGAGAGGGATTTTTTTCTTCCCGTCAAGTAAATTCCCGTAAGGAATATGATGACTTGCTGTATATATGGTTGAACCCCAGAATATGTTTATATGATTATTGATAGTGAATTATCAAATCTGGTTATAGTGCCGGACGTGCACGGACGAAGGTTTTGGCGGGATGCCGTTGGTGGGCGAGAGGGAGATAAGATTATCTTCCTTGGAGACTACGTGGATCCGTATGGATGGGAGAGAATCTCTCCCGGCGATGCGTATGAAGAGCTGTTGGACATCATCGCATTCAAGAAGGAACATAACGACGTCGTACTGCTGTTGGGCAATCATGACCTTGGCTATCTTGATCCAGCAATATGCTCTTGCCGCAGGGATTATTGCCGTGCCGGGATACTGCGGGAACTGTTCGAGGCGGAACTGGATTTGTTCGATATAGTCCATGTCGAAGAAAAAGGAGGCAGGAAGTTTTTGTTTACCCATGCCGGAATTGCAGAAGACTGGGTCAGACTTCACGCGGACATTGCCGGTAGTCTGGATGAATTCATGCCCGAGCGTCTGAATGGACTGCTTCACGGGAACCTGTCCGAACGCGGAGCTTTGTTCCGGTCACTTGCAGAAGTGTCCTGGTTCCGGGGAGGTCCTGATGAAGTCGGCAGTCCGGTCTGGGCAGATGTCAATGAGTATCTGGTGGGGGAATGTCTTGTGGAAGGATATACTCACATCTTCGGTCATACGTTGCACGACGGCGGACCAGTCAGTGTGAGCGACAGCGGTTTCTGCCTGGACTGCGCACGTGCTTTCACTTTGAATCAGGACAATGAGTTGGAAATGCTATAATATTATGAATCAATATGTCTGAGACAGATGAGATATTCGGCTCTGCGGAACCGATGGAAAGCGAAATATTGTCCGACAATCTGCAGTTCATTGTCGGACACAGGGAGTCTATATACGGTCATCGTGAGCTGTTCTTTTCGCCGGCGCCGGTTTCGGTATATGGCATAAAGGGGCCGATAGCCGTCGGCACCCTGTTGAAGTTATGGGAGCAAGGTAACGGATGGCTATGTGTCAAGTGTGATGAGTGCGGGGAAGATGCCTGCATATATTCATTTGCAGGAAATCCGATGACCGGGACGACGTCCGTCAGTTATCAATGCTGCCATTGCGGGGCAGGCCGGCAACATGTGAGGACCGGCAACTTTATAGATAGGGCAAGAGCGCTGGCGGCAGCAGTTGACCAATATCAACATGGTCAGGATGATGTGGAAGGAATTCCATTTGAGAAACTGATCACCCTGCTGCAGAAAATGAAATGATCATCGGGCACCATAGGCCTGACATAAACGAAAAACGTGAAATTCTTAAATTTCTGATTGTTTGGTGTAAGAATCACGCGTCCGAATTGTATAGTATAACGGATACGAGTGGTTCGGAAAATACAAAAGAAATAATACTGAGATATGATCGGTGCGATAATCGGAGACATCGTGGGCTCTCCTTATGAGTTCCACAACATCAAGCGGAAGGATTTCCCGCTCTTTCAGACATCCAGCCATTTCACGGATGACACGATGATGACTTTGGCCAATGCCAAGTGGCTGACGGAGGACCATACGCATTCTCCGGCCGGGCTTGTGAAACTTATGCGCGAGATTGGCCGTTCTGATCCCTACATCGGTTATGGCCCCACGTTCATCGAGTGGCTCTATGTGCCTGACGAGTTGGCGGTACCATACAACAGCTGGGGAAATGGCGCGGGAATGCGTGTGAGCCCGGTGGGATTGTTCGCTCATTCAATGGAGGAATGCCTTTATCTTGCAAAGATAAGTGCGGAGGTAACCCATAACCATCCTGAAGGCATAAAAGGAGCCCAGGCCATAGCCTCAAGCGTATTCATTGTTCGGGAGTCCGGCGACGCATTTTCTGAAGATACCAAGTCGCGAGTCAAGACATTCGTGGAAGAGAAATTCGGATATGGTCTTGATTTCACCATTGACGAGATTCGTCCAGGATATGGTTTTGACGTTTCATGTCAGGGCAGTTGTCCGCAGGCTATCCGGGCATACTTGGAAGGAAAGGACTTTGAAGATGCCGTCCGGCTGGCGGTTTCCATCGGCGGAGATTCTGACACAATCGCCTGTATGGCTGGAGCAATCGCCGGAGCTGCAGGACAGATTCCAGAAGACATCTCCCGCAAGGCGTATGATATTCTCTCCCCGGACCTTCAGATGATTCTGGACAAGTTTGAGCATTCAATCAAAATACAGGAAGTGAAGACCAATAAAAATGAAGCGGAACATGGATCTTGACCAATGTTATGAAGAATTCGAACGATGTGTCATATCGCTGTTTGAAATAACGGAAGACATTGATTATCTGGGCAATCATCCTGACAGGCGAATCGCAACCGCAATGGAGGTGGTCATCCAAATCAGCAACATTTACGAAGATGGTTGTCATAAGATAAGCCGGGAAATGTACGGCTCGTTGGATACGGCTGTCACGATTCTCGGACAAGCCAGAACACTGGACAAAAAGGTCAATTCCTTCTATGAGAAGGGGTGTGCCTATTTGAGAATATACAGGCCGGGAATATTTACAGGGATATAAGGTGCCGGATTATGGCATTCTGTTGAGCTATATTTGACGCGATGAACAAGAAGACAGTAAATGGAAATACAGGATATGCTGCTTTGCCGGGATTGGAGACGGAGCAGGTGAAACTGCTCTGTCTGGTGGCATATCTTGGAGACATTCCCGGGGACTATGTCCTGAAGCAGCTGTACGGAAGGAACTGTTCCAAAGCTAAGACTGATCTTGTCATATTGGAGCATTCCCAGTACGTACAGGATGGGAGAGTGTCTCCTCGGGTGTTTTTCAATGTGGTGGCTGTCGCGCTGGATAATTTCGACATTCCCCGTTGGGTGGAGAAGACTTGCCAGTTCCGCACGGACACGGCATCATGGCTGTGGGAATTGGGAACTGCTCTTCATGGACAGGATGCCGCGGCTCTCCGCAGATTCTCCAGACCGTCTTTCCTGAGGGCGGACCTTGGAGAATACCTTGGAGAGAGACTCCTTGATGCGGAAAATTACGGAAGCCTTTTTAGGCTGCTGACTGAGAAGGAAGTCCTGCAGTCCATACGACGGATGCTCCGAGTGCGCTTTGCTGAGGGGACATTGACAGAAGAAATCTGGAACAGGCTCGCAAGTTATGCAGACAGTTCCATGCATATAACGGACGAGGTGTATGACATGGTGTCGGCCTATCATCTGTTTCAGTTCGGAAACTGGCCGGAAGCCAGGAAATGCTATTATCCGACGATGTGGTCTCAAGGGGCGGATGCCATCAAGGCGCTTTATGAAGGACGTACGGATGATGCGTATGGCCTGTTCCAGGAATCCCTCCGGCTGCATGGCATGACGGCCGAATGTAAAGGGATGTTCTCTGATCCGTTGTTGGGCTGGTTCTACGGTATCACGCTCTATCTTTGTACCGTGCGGCCTTCCTTTGCCGGCAGTCGCAGGATAAAGGAATCGGTGGATCTGATGAGGAGCCACCGTCATTACCTCTACTCTCCCATCATGGCACCGGTGCGGATCCTGTTTACCTACATCTCTAATGAGGAAGAGGTGTGCGCAAATCACGTGGAAGGAGAAGTGGCAAAACTGCTGGCCCAGCGCAGTACCGTCGAGACCAAGGCATTCTGCTGCGTTCTCCTTAACTTCTTCAAGTGCATTGACTTTGGCGGCATCAAGGACAAGTACAGTCTGTCGGTACCTCCGTCGGCCGCGATACTGCAGAATGAACTGGTACCTTATCTGCCGATGTCTGCCGACAGGAAGGCCCTGCTAGAGCAATTTTTTGGCGGCTCCGGCATGACTGGAAGAATATACCGGAGAGATAAATGGGAGATAATATTCTCCGATATCAGGGAAAAAGCCGCAGAGAAAAAGAACCGTGCTGCTAAGAGGATCGTCTATTTCCTGGAAGGACTTCGCCTGAAAGCAATCATTGGTCAAAATAAGCGGCCTGACGGCAGCTGGGATGGTGGAACGCTTTATCAGAGAAGCACTTTCATTGACCTGAAATATGAGGAGATGACTCCTACGGACATCAAGGTTGCAGCGGCGCTTCGGAAACTCGACGAAAGACGCATTGGCAATAAGCCTGAGGTGCCGGAGATTCTTCCGTTGCTTCTCGGCAGCGACAGGGTGTTCGTCGGGGAGTATTACAATCAGAACTTCACTCCGGCCACTGTGGAAGTGGAATCCCCTTGGCTGTCATTCCGTGCGGAGGGCATGGAAATCAGAATCGGATCTAATGTCTCCCTTCCGCAATCCGCAGGTGCATCCGTTCCGGAATCATTGGTGACCATTGATGAAGATGGTGTCTATCATGTCATTGTCATGAGCCCGGAACAGAGGGCAGTCATAGACAGGATGCTCAAGATGGGGTCGATTCCCTCGTCGGCACTTGCAGGGCTGCGACAGACGCTTGAGAAACTGGACGGGATTGTAGAACTGCATACTGATCTTGCGGATCTCGGCAGGATAGAGGAGAAGGACGGCTCGCCGGTTCTGGCTGTCCGCGTCCGGCCTGTGGAAGATGATTATGAGATGACTGTCCAGGCGGTGCCGATTGTGGAAGGACTGTCCAGGTTTTCACCGGGTGAAGGAGGGGAGAACGTATATGATACATTGGAAGGTCACACGGTGGCCGTCAGGAGAGACCTTTTCAGTGAGTATGAGAACTATGACGTTCTTCGTAAATTCTTCGAGGTGGAGCTTGGCATCCCTTATGAGGACTACCAGACGGCCAGATTCTCTGCTCCGGAACACTTGCTTGCGCTGATGTCATTTGTCCATGACAATCCGCAGTCATACTTCATGGAATGGCCGGAAGGAGAGATTCTGAAATTTTCGGAAATATCGGAATCGAAGGACGTGGACATTTCCGTGTCCACCAACATGAACTGGTTCGAGGTTGAAGGGAGCGTCAAGGTGTCCGGCAACAAAAGGACTCTGGAGGAGATTCTTGCAATGTGGAAGGACTCTGATATAGAGGGATACATCAAAGTGGGGGAGAAGGAATATGCCAAGATGTCCAAGACTCTACAGAAGCATCTCGCTGAGATTTCGGAGCTCGGCAAGACTGACAGGAAAGGACGCATCAGTGTCCCTGCTATTCAGGTAGGTGCCCTGGCAAAGGTGCTGGGCGAAGACGGAGGTCTGCATGCGGAGATGGATGAAGGATTCAAGGACCTGCTCGCACGTATGGAGTCGGCTTACGAGTCCTCGCCGGTGCTTCCTGAAGGGTTCGGCGCGACATTGCGCGATTACCAGATGCAGGGTTACCAGTGGATGGTGCGTCTTGACAGCTGGGGCGCCGGTGCCTGTCTTGCTGATGACATGGGTCTTGGGAAAACCGTACAGGCATTGGCATTCCTGCTTCATAAAAAAGAGACGGGACCATCTCTTGTGGTTGCGCCCACATCCATTGTGCCCAACTGGGCTGCCGAAGCCGAGCGCTTCGCACCGTCGCTGAAGGTTACGGTCCTGAATGAGGTCCAGGACAGAAAAGCTGCGATAGAGAGTGCTGTGGCTGGGGATCTGTTCCTGGTTAGTTATGGCGTAATGGTGACATCCATCGATTTGCTCAAGTCTGTCGGCTGGAACGTGGTGTGCCTTGACGAGGCCCATCAGATAAAGAACCGAACGACGCGGATGTCACAGGCTGCGATGTCTCTCCAGGCCGGAAGCAGGCTGATTCTTACGGGAACGCCGGTGCAGAATCATATGGGAGAACTCTGGAACCTGATGCAGTTCATCAATCCGGGGCTTTTAGGATCTTGGGCCACTTTCCGGGACAAATACATCAACGGGCCTGAAATGGATAATTACAAGAGGGAACTGCTCAAAGGTCTTACCCAGCCGTTCATTCTCCGTCGGACCAAGGAACAGGTGCTGGGAGATCTTCCGGACAAGGTGAGCTATCTGCATCCGGTCCACCTGAGTGTCAATGAGATGGCTGTGTATGAGGAGGCTCGAAAGAGGCTTGAACTCAAGTACAAGAAGAGAAAAACCGCCAAGGAAAGGACACTTGCACGGGATATCAAGGTGGAGTTCTTTGCGGAGTTGACCCGTCTTCGCCTCATGGCCAATGCTATGGAGCTGGTGATTGCGGGATGGAAGGGAGGCTCTTCCAAGGTGGATGCCCTGAAAGACATCATGTCCACATTGATGGCGGGAGGAAACAACAATGTGATCATCTTTTCACAGTTCACTTCATTCCTGGACATCATCGGCAGGATGCTCACGAAGGAAGGGTACAATTACCTCTATCTGGATGGCAGTACTCCGCTTCAGGAACGTAAGATGCTTGTAACGAAGTTCCAGTCCGGCGTCTGTCCGATCTTCCTTGTGAGCCTGAAGGCAGGAGGACTGGGACTGAATCTTACTGCGGCGAACTATGTCATCATCGCCGACCCGTGGTGGAATCCGTCCATAGAGAAGCAGGCCGAGGACAGGGCTCACCGCCTGGGACAGGGACGTGCGGTAACGGTTATCAGGCTGGTGTCGCAGCATACCATTGAGGAGAAGATCCTGCGTCTGCATGAAACGAAGAAAGAGATTTCGGATGCCATCCTGGCGGGAACTGACCGCAGTTCGAAGTTGACAATGGATGATGTCCTGGATATGGTTTCACCGATTAAAAATAAGATATGACAAACAATCTTAGAGAAAGGATTATAAGCCTTTTGGATGCGATGAGCGCCGGGGCCTATGAACGTGACGAGGTTATTGGCCTCAGCCTGCTTGCTGCGCTCTCGGGCGAGAGCATCTTCCTGCTGGGTGTGCCTGGCGTCGGGAAAAGCATGGTGGCGCGGAGACTGAAAATGGCATTCCGCGATGCCCGCAGCTTTGAGTACCTGATGAGCCGTTTCAGCACACCGGATGAGATATTCGGTCCGGTTTCCATCAGCAAACTGAAGGACGGCGACACGTATGAGAGAGTGACTGACGGCTATTTGCCGACAGCGGATATCGTATTCCTGGATGAAATCTGGAAGGCCGG
>CAKQFF010000096.1 GCA_934230685.1 uncultured Prevotella sp.
ACTTCACTTTTCGCTTGTGTATCACCTGATAATACAGCGTTCCCTCTGTCTCGGGTACTGACGACGGACGGAATTTGAGTTTTATTGTTGCCATAAATCGTTTTTTGAATTTGTTATTACTATACTATATATTAATACTGTGTGCGCATAACAATTCGTAAGCAAATGCATATTTTGGAAAAATAATGGAAATAAAAAGCTAAAAAAAGTTGCAATAATCTATTTTTTTTATAATTTTGCAAACGAAACATGAAGTTACACACGCTAACTTATTAAAACCTACATTTATGAAGAAAAATTACATGTTAGGACTCGTGTTTGCAGGACTCACATCGCTGCCGATGCAAGCACAAGTAAATCAGTTCCCTAAAGCATGGGGACAGCAGGCACCTAAGACGCAATTTGCGCTTAGTCAGAAACAGCTGAAGGCACCTTCGGCTATTGACGACAAGGCGTTGGGTGTTACGGTGTATGCTGGTGAACGTATGGACGAGAGCAAAAAGCGTTCGTTGATTAAGTTTAAGGCGAATAACAATGAATACGGTAAGTTTGATCGTATACGCCACTATTATTTGTCGAATGAGGAGTATGACCAGAACTATGGTATCATGATGGGAGCCTCGGATGGCAAGGACTACTATGCTATCTTTGGCTATTCATTCACCTACGGCTACATGGGCTATAATTTCGCCAAAGTTGACATGCAGACGGGCGATACCACTGTTGTGCGTACATTTACAGAAGATGAGCGTGGCAGATGGTACAACAATAATGAGGCCGTATATGACATGGCTTACGACGAGCACTCAAAGACTCTCTATGCTTTAGGCTATGGTTTTAAGGAAGTTGGTGAAGACACCTACGGCTTCACAAGACTATATGCAGTGGATAAGGAGACAGGTGCTTGGGATCTTGTGACCGACTTTGATTGCATCTACTATGAATTCTGCTTCGACTACGATGGCAATATGTATGCCACACGCCCGAAGGCAGCAAAAGACGGCGAAACAGTAGAAGGTACAGAACTTGTGAAGCTCGACAGCGACTTCAATGAAGTAAGTGCCAAGGAAATCAAATATGATTGGGGCGAGAGCGTTGTTATGTACCAATTTGGCGCAATATCAATGGATAACACCACCAATACTCTTTACTGGATACCTGCAACCAAATATGGCGCAACATCAATGTACACGATAGACCAGGAGGCAGGTGTGTGCAGAAGTTGTAAAGGCTTCAATCCCGGCAACTGGTTCACCGGTCTTTATATTCCTTATCTTGCAGCCGACAACCGTGGAGCAGCAGCTCGCGTAGCAAGTATCGATGCTCAGGCTGATGTGAATGGTGCTCTGGCTGACACATTGAAGTGGGTTAACCCAACCAAGACATGGGGTGGAGCAGACCTTGATGCCTTGAAGGAAGTTAGAATTTATCGCAAGAAGGCTGGTGTGGCAACAACAGACTTTACTACTACAAGCGAACTTCTTTCAGCAGAGAATGCCGACCTTATCGCTACTGTGCCGGCCGACGGCAAGATGGGCAAGGCTATGCAGTATGTTGACGAGAAGCCTCTCGCTGGCATTAATACCTATTATGTAGTTCCTTCGCGTGTTGCAGGCGAGATTGGTGTGCCCGACAGTATCCGTTGCTATATGGGTGTTGACGTGCCTGGAGCTGTGCCTTATGCTTATATCGAGAAGAAGGGCGAGGGTATGAAGATTACTTGGGAAAAGCCAGAAAACGGTAAGAACAAAGGCTATATCAACCCAGACGAAGTAACTTACAAACTCACACGTATGCCTGACAACGTAGTAGTAGCTGACAATGTTGCAGGTACTGAGTATGAGGACTATACACTTGGTGAGATGCAGAAGTACTACTACCTCATCCAGAGCAAGAACAGTGCTGGCGAGGGTGATGTGTATACAACAGACGGCGTGATGGCAGGTACTGCGTTGAAGACTCCTATTAACCTTGAGTTTACAAGTTATGACGACGCTTCACGCTGGAACCTCAATCTCTTCGGCAACACATTCAGCTTCTATTATGGAGGTTGGGATGGCTGTCCTGCAGATTATAACTGTCTGTTCGGCTATACCGGCTACTATGACGACACCTCTACACTCATATCACCTCCTCTCAAGTTTGAGGCAGGCAAGAGCTACCGTATTGTCAGCAAGCTCTACAACAACCAGGAGACACCGTTCAATGTCAAGGTGACAATTGGCAAGAAGAGCGACGATATCACTGACGCTACTGTAATCCGCGATGATGAGGATGTAGAATATCCTGCATACACATTGACAGAATATGAGGATATGTTCACAGCTCCTGAGGATGGTACATATTACTATGGTTTGACAGTCTCTAACAGCGACTATAATGTATTCAGCTTCTTTGGTGTGAATATCGACTATGTTGCTGCCAACGACATCAAGGCGTTCACAATGGGCGGACTTATCGAGGCTGTGGCTAATCAGGAGAACGAATGTACTGTTAAGGTGCGCAACATGGGCTACAACGAGCAGAGCAAGTACTCTGTGAAGGTATACTGTGTTGACGAGGAAGAGAAGATTCTTGTAGGCGAGACTTCAGACGTTCCTACCTTGAAGGCAGGCGAATATGGAAATGTTAATGTTAAGTTCACTCCTACCAAGGATGGTAAGTACAACTTCTATGCTGTGGTTGAACTTGAGGGTGACAATGACACAAGCAACAACACCACTTCTGAACTTACACTCAATGTATTGCCCGAAGGCTCTACTCCATGGAGCAACGTCGTGACAAGTGGCAAGGACGAGAGTGTTGACACCTACGGACCGGTTATCTACTATTCTACATACGACCATACCGAGTCTATCTACCATCCGGCTGAAATCAATGGCAAGGATGGTGATGTAATCACTCGTGTAGGCTATATGTATGATGCTAACAGCAACTTGGTTGACCGCACCGACGAGAGCAACGTGAAGATTTACATGGCTTCTGTTGACAAGGAAGACTTCACGGATAATACAGCTATTGATCCTGAGGATCTCACTCTTGTTTACGACGGCACAATGTATCTTGAGCCGGGTCAGCGCAACTTGCTCGCATTCGACCTTGACACTCCGTTCAAGTACGACAGCTCAAAGAACCTTGCTGTAGTTATCGACCGTGAGGGTGCTGTTCCAAGCGACTATATGTTCTGCGCTCTGTTTGATATGTTCGGAGCCAACTGGAATTCTGGAGTTTACCGCTCATTCACATTCGCTGAGTCATTCCCGTATGTTGAGGGAACTGGTAGTAGAGCTCCTGCTGCTCCTGTGATGTATCTCGCTATGCAGTCGGCTACTGGCATCAACACTACCAAGACTCTTGGCGGCACATTCAACTACGACAGCAACAGCGGTGTTATCTCATTCGCTGACGGCGTGAAGAGTGCAGCTGTTTACTCTCTTGACGGCAAGCTCGTCAAGAATGTTGCAGGCAAGGCTCAGAAGCTCAACCTCAGCAATGGCATCTATGTAGTGCGCGTGCAGACTGCCGATGGCAAGTTGTCGAACGTGAAGCTTAGTGTTGCTAAGTAATTGGCAGCTATTGTATTATTCATACATTATTAGAATATGAAAAATTTCAGAAATAAAGCATTTCTGTTATCACTTGCAAGTCTCTCCCTTATGGGGGGAGACTTGTTTGCTCAAAGCGATAACGTGCGTTTGGGATATTGTACTACCGATTACAGTCGTGGTCTTATTGCCCAAGGACAAACAGGCACTCACACTTATCAGGCTGCCATCTGTCTGACGTCAGACATGCTCGACAAGTATGTGGGCGACAAGATTAAGTCGATAGAGTTTGCCATTAAGCCTTTGCGCGGAAAGTCGGCAACAGTGTTTGTGTGTACCGATCTTGACAACATGAAGAATACCACAATCACAACTGGTACTACCACGGAGCATCAGGAGGGTTGGAACAAGGTCAACCTGCGCAAGCCTGTCACCATAAAGAAAGGTATGGAATTGTATGTTGGTTACCAATTGCTCATCTGGGATGGTGAGGACTACGATTGCCTGCTCTTCGACAACAGTCCGTATGGATTGAAAGGCAAAAACTGGTATGGTATTGATGACAAATGGTACAGCAACATTTCGGGCATCGACCATAACCTGTGTGTACGAGCTGTGGTTTCGGGTGATAATTTCCCCGAAAACGACATTACGCTCATACGTATCGACCCTGTTGATGGCAGCGACTACGTAACACAAAATGCGCCTAAAGATTTTTATGCCTATGTTCAGAATAATGGAAGCAAGCCAATTACGGCTATTTCTCTTTCCACATTGTCAAAGACTGCTTCTAACCAACAGACCGCAGATTTCTCCTACGACAATCTGAATATCCCAAATAATGAACCAACAAAATTGTTGTTCAGCAACGTCTCGATTCCTGTTGAAGGAAACTTCACTACCACCTTCTCTATTAATAAGGTGAATGGCGAGTCGGATCCTTATCCTGCTGACAATGATGCCGACCGTATAGGTTTCTCTATCAAGGAAGGCACTGAGCCTGTAAGCCGCAATGTGCTCTTTGAGGAGTTTACAGCTGAAGGTTCTGAGGACAGTCCTGCTGCCGACGAGATGCACAATAAGGTGATTGACGACAATGAGTTGGATTATGTAGTTTGGGTGAAGCACCACCGCAACTTCCAAAAGATTAGTGATAAGTTTGTTATTCCAGAGGATGATGACTATGCTGAGTTGTACGGTACATCGCGCCCGTTTGTTCCTGCCTCTTGCTTGGACAGACTCATTATCTCGAATATGGAGGATTCAGGTCCTGCCTATTTCATTCCTTATGAAGATCAGCTGGCTACATTCTTTGAGATTGCTAAGGAGCAACCATCATTCGTCACTCTTGATGTGAATCCTACAGTAAGTGAAGATGGCAAGACTCTCAATGTAGAAGTTTCAGGACATGCAGGCACAAACGAAATGCCATTGCAGACCGACTTGCGCCTTACCACTTGGCTTGTTGAGGACTACATCGTAAGCAAAACACAAAAGGGTGCTACAAACTATGTGCAGAATGGCGTGATACGCAAGGTGCTGTCGGGCAGTGCCTGGGGCGACAAGCTTGATATTTCAAACTATGATTTCAACAAGAACTTCTCTGTTGCTCTCGACCCGGAGTGGAAAGCCAAGAATATGCGTGTAGTGTCGTTTGTAAGCAATTACGACAGTAGTGCGTTCAAGCGTCAGGTCTACAACTCAGCACAGGCAAACTGCAATCTTTCTACTGGCATTAGTTCTGTAGGAGTAGGCGGTAGTCTGCCTTTCGCTGTGAGCGGAGGCAAGGTGTTTGTTAACAAGGGATTCTCTCTGCTCGATGTTAGCGACATTACTGGTCGCAAGGTGTCGGCTGATAATCTCAGCAATGGTCTGTATATCGTTCGCACTACCGACGGTAAACAGGTTTATACTCAAAAAATATGTGTTAAACGATAATTTTATTTGATTGTTATATATGAGAAGAAGAAATATTATATCTGCAATCGCACTGGCTACATTGTTGTGTAGCCAGCCGGCTTTGGCAGCAAAGAACTGTTTTTGGGGCTATTGCAACAATAAGGTGGCTGGCGAGTTTGGCTCGCAAACATCTGGCAAGGCAGCTATCTATATCCCTGCTGAGGTGGCTCAGCTCTACAAGGGCTGCACAATCGGCAGCGTAAAGGTGGGTTTGGCTGCAAAGTCAAGTGTCACAGTATTCATAACAAAGGACCTCAACGGCGAGCCTATAACAAAGAAGACGGCTGGCGAAATCTACAAGGGATGGAATGAGGTGAAGCTCAGCAGTGCCTATGTCATCGACGGTGAGCCGTTCTATATTGCCTATAGCTATGAGGGCGATAACAATTCGCTTGGAGTTTCTTCAATGTATTCGGAGAATGGCTGTTGGGCCGACTTGGGCGATGGTTGGAAGAACTATGCAACCGAAGGTTTCTATCATGCTCCCGCCATCGCCTTACAGGCAAAGATAACAGGCGACGACCTGCCAAAGGACTTCTGGATTTATGGCAACAACAGCGTAACCTTGAAGAAGGGTCAGGAATGCCAGTTCAACTTTGGCATCAAGAATATGGGTCCGTATGTTGGCCGCAATTTCAAGGTAGGCTATTCTATTGACGGTGGCGAGGAGACAGTAGAAGAATTTTCTACTACCATGGGTGCAAACGTTGAGAAGGAATTCTCGTTTACCTATGCTGGATTTGATAAAGTTGGCACACACACACTTAAGTACCGACTTATTGAAGTTGATGGTGGAAAGGATGCTTATCCAGGCAATGATGAGGCAGTGGTAAGTCTGAAGGTGGTTGACGAAGTACCACTTCAGCGCATTGTAGTGGAGGAAGGCACGGGTACATGGTGTGGCTATTGTCCTATAGGAATTGTGGGACTTGAGAAGATGTACGAGAAATATCCTGAGCAGTTCATTGGTATCGCTGTACACAAAAGCGACAATCTCTCTACTACTTCATACGACAATCTCACATACAGCAGTTATCCAAAGTGTTATGTCAATCGAGACTTGAAATATCCAATGCAGCCATCATTCGAGACTCTTGAGGCTGCTCTCAAGTCTGTCAAGGATGCTACTCCTGATGTGGCTGTGAATGTGGAAGCCAACTTTGTGGACGACAGCAAGAAGAAGATCAGCGCCAAGGCTCTCACCACATTCCTTGAGGCTCATAATGGCATGGACTACCGTGTGTCGTTTGTGCTTACGGAGAACGGAGTTACTGGATATACTCAGGCCAACAACTACTCAGGCTCGTCGGCTGCAATGGGAGGATTTGAGAATATGAGCAGCTATGCCAGCATCGACATGGATCATGTGGCACGTATGAACTACGACTATGATGGAGTGAGGAGCAGCATTCCTTCATCTGTAGAGGAGGGTGAGACTACAACCTACGATGCTGTGCTTAATGTGCCTAACAACGTGCAGACTGCCGACAACCTGCAACTCATTGCATTGGTGATTGATGGCAGTACCGGACTTATCACCAACGCTGCTGAGGTGAAGGTGGGCAATCAGCCTACTTCTGTTGTTGACTTGCATAAGACTCTTGCGCCAGAGTTCAGCTTCGATGGCGACAGAATCAATCTGAATGGATTCAAGGGCCAGGTGCGCATCTTCAATGCCAATGGCATGGAAGTGCCTAACCACGGTCTTACTCCTGGTCTTTATATCGTCAGTGCAACTGATGCGGGCGATACTTATGTAAGAAAGATGCTGAAGAAATAATAAGACAAAAAGTTAAAGCCATTACTTTTGTTGCTTGGAATATCTGCAACAAATGTAATGGCTTACACTACTGTCCACAAAAATCCTTTAACATTTCAAAAAGTAACAAATTGATAGTTACCCATCAAAATTAAGGCAGAG
>CAKQFF010000097.1 GCA_934230685.1 uncultured Prevotella sp.
TTGCGGACGTTTAACTACAAGTTTGCCGGGCTTTAGTGTAAGAGGGATGTGGAAACCATTTTGGGTGTATGTACCTTTAATCTCGCCGTTCTCCATTTTTCCCTCGAACGTTGCGCCAATCATCGCTACAGTCACCTTGATTGTGCCGTCGTCTTTTGTGGTCTTTTCTGCCGGAATAACCTTGGCTCCTTGTGTTGGTGAGTCGATGGTGCAGCCGTCGGCTGAGAAGTTGAATACCAATGGAAGCTTTGTTCCCATTACGTTTAGTTCGCCATTCCATGCTCCTTGCTGGGCGTGGATGGAGAGCGATGCCAAAGCGAGTAAGGCAGAGGTTAATAATCTTGTTATTCTCATAGTAACAAATATGTTTAAATGAAAAATGACAATTAATAATGGATAGTGATAAGTGGGAATGCTAATCTTGTTATCCATTATCAATTGTCATTTATAAAATTGTAATTTTAAATTAAAGTGCCACCTCGTCGATGCGCAGCTTAAGCGTTCCTGCTGGCACTCTTACCTCTACAACATCCTCCACTTTCTTGTTGAGCAGAGCCTGTGCAATAGGCGACTTAATAGAAATCTTGCCCTCGGTGAGGTTGGCTTCAGATGCGCTCACTATGGTGTAGGCCATGCTGCGGTTGTTGTTGAGATTGGTGATTTTCACCTTGCTAAGTATTCCCACAACGTCGCCTTTAAGTCGCGACTTGTCGATGACGCGGGCGTTCTCGAGCACCTTCTGCTTGTAGCGTATACGGCCTAAAAGACGGCCTTGCTCACGTTTTGCGGCATGATATTCAAAGTTCTCGCTAAGGTCGCCCTTGTCGCGTGCTTCGGCAATGGCATCACGCACCTGTGGAAGCTCCACAAGTTCCATCTGGCGCAGTTCGGCTACGAGATTGTCGTAGCACTCTTGAGACATATATTCCATTTTCTCTTTTCTATCTTCTTTCTCTTATAAATCTTCAAAATTCACTACCTGCTCCTTCGGGCGTTTCGGTTCCTTCTTAGGAGTGGTTGGCTGTTCGTTTCCATTTTCTACATTGGCTTCAGGCAGTTTGCGCTCAACAGGATTTCCATCCTCATCGAGGATAATCTCTTCCTCAATGTCCACACTGTCGCGACGAGTTGTGTCAACCTTTGCGCGAGGCACGTAGCTCTGGCAATTGTACATTGAAGAGATGATGTCTGCATCTTTTGATTTGCCAAATTTGGCGTGGTATTTCTCGAAGGCAGGGTCTTTAAGCACCGACTCAAGGAAATATCCACAGATAGGCAAGGCTGTGCGTGCGCCTTGGCCGAGAGCACCTGTACGGAAGTGTATGCAACGATATTCGCCGCCAACCCATGCTCCTACAACAAGATTAGGACTCACGCCCATGAACCATGCGTCGGAATGGTTGTTGGATGTTCCTGTTTTGCCGCCCCAGTCGGTGTCGCGATATTGTCCTACGTATCCGTTAAGACTCTGTGATGTGCCGCCTGGCTCGCGTAGGCCGCCCATGAGGAGTTGCTGCATGAAGAATGCACTCTTATATGGAATAACCTGCTCCTCATTGATTGGTGAGTTGTAGATTTCCTTGCCGTTGCGGTCGACAATGCGAGTTACGATTTGACGCTTTACGTATTTTCCGTCGTTGGCAACAGTAGAGTAGGCATTGGCAAGCTCGAGCAGATTAACGTCGCTTGAGCCGAGTGGCAAGGATGGAGTCTCATCGAGGGGACTCATGATACCCATCTTATGGGCAGTCTCAGCAATGCGCGAAACACCCATTTCTATACCTAAGCGCACAGCCACAGAATTGATACTTCTTGCAAATGCGCCCTTTAAGGGAACAGAGTCGCCAGAGAATGAACCATTGGCGTTGCCTGGTGTCCAAGTGACTTCTTTGCCTAACTTTTTGTCGAACACCTGCATAGAGATGTACTCGTCGCGACGCTTGTCGCAAGGCGTAAGGCCTTGGTTCATAGCCTCGGTATAGACAAAGAGCTTGAATGTAGAACCGGGCTGTCGCATAGCAGTAACCTTGTCGTATTTCCACGACTTGAAGTCGATGTCGCCAACCCATGCCTTCACGGCTCCCGTCTGTGGCTCCATGGCGATGAATGCGCAGTGCATGAAATGAACCATGTAGCGTATGGAGTCCATGGTGGATATTTCCTTCTCGATAGTGCCCTTCTCATAGTCGAAGAGCTTCACCTTGTGTGGCTTGTTGAGATAATACTCTATGGAGTCAGGATTATTGGGGAAGCGTGCGAGCAGATTCTTGTAGACAGGCAACTTCTGGGCAATGCCCTCAATGAAGTTGGGTATTACGTTGTGGTTTTCATCCTGCCACGGCTCCTGATTGGCCCAGTGGTTGTTGAAGTTGCGCTGTACTTGCTTCATCTGCTTGATTGCAGCATCCTCGGCATACTTCTGAAGGCGTGAGTCGATGGTGGTGTAGATTTTCAAGCCAGATGTATAGAGGTCGTAGCCATTATCCCTACACCATGTCTTAAGCTCCGACGAAACAGCCTCGCGGAAATACAAGGCTTTGCCATCGTAGTTGCTCTCAACACTGTAGTTAAGTTTTATTGGGTCCTTGCTATACGACTCGTACTCGTCTCTTGAGATGTCGCCATGTCGCAGCATGTTGCTGAGTACAACATTTCGGCGGCGCAGAGAATTCTCGGGATTGGCAATAGGGTTGTAGTAGGTTGTTGCCTTGAGCATTCCCACAAGTACTGCCGCCTGGTCGGTGGTGAGTTCCTTAGGTGTGCAGTTGAAGTAGGTCTTGCACGCTGTCTTGATGCCGAACGCGTTGGAACCGAAGTCAACGGTGTTGGCGTACATGGTGATAATCTCCTTCTTGCTGTGGGTGATTTCGAGCTTTGTGGCAATAATCCATTCCTTCGACTTCATGATGAGCATGCGCACACCAGGGATATAGCCAAGAAGACCGGTGGAGTAGTCGGTACGCACACGGAACATGTTCTTGGCAAGCTGCTGAGTGATAGTGGAAGCTCCACGCGCGTCGTGGTGGAGAACAGCGTCCTTGACAGCTCCCACAAGTCCAGGATAGTCGATACCGTGATGACTGTAGAAACGCTCGTCCTCGGTTGCAACCAAGGCTTTGAAGAAAGCCGGATTTACCTCCTCGTATTCCACAGGAGTACGGTTCTCGTTGAAGAACTTGCCTATGAGCACTCCATCTGAACTGTAAATCTCCGAAGCCTCATGGGTTTCGGGGTTCATGATGCTATAAAAACCTGGCGACTTACCAAAGAGCCACAGGAAGTTGATGTCTACCATTCCGAGGTAGACGATGAACGCAACAATACATGATGCGATACCAATGAGTGTCTTAGTGTACCAGGCTCTGCCTCGGTAGAGATTTCTGTACCAAGGAAAAAATCCCTTTATCTTTTTAAGACACGAGATGAGAATGTTTTTTATTTTTTTCATCTTCTATTGTATTGATTATCTGATAAAATGACGTAAGCTAGAGCCAGAGCTATTGGCTTTGTCAAAATAAACATACTGAATTATGCAAAAGTACGAATTTTGTTTAATCTATTAGTTTTTTGTCAATATAATTTATGATTTCTTTAATGTTGTCGGGATTAAACCACGCAATGCTTTCATCTCGTTTAAACCACGTGAGCTGTTTGCGGCAATAGCGTCGTGAGTTGCTTTGAATCTTGAATATGGCTTGGTCGAGAGTGGTGAGTCCGTCAAGATATTCAAACATCTCCTTGTAGCCAACAGTATTTAGTGCATTGAGGTGGCGATGGTCGTATACGGCAAGTGCCTCCTGCTCAAGTCCGTCGTCAATCATCTGAAGCACACGGTCGTTGATGCGGTTGTAGAGCACTTCACGGTCGCGCGTAAGGCCAATCTTAAGAATGTTGAATGGTCGCTGCTTCTTCTCGTTTTGACGGAACGATGTGTAGGTATTGCCTGTCATGTGGCAAATCTCAAGTGCATGAACCACACGGCGGGGATTGTTGCGATCGACTATTGCCCAATGCTCAGGATCAAGAACCTTAAGCTCCTCGACAAGTCGTGGCAGTCCCTCTTGCTCAAGTCTTTGTTTCATCCATTGGCGCGTATGGTCGTCGATGGTGGGAATATCGTCGATGCCGTTGCATACAGCGTCGATATACATCATCGATCCGCCACTCATTATAGCCATGTCGGAGGAAGGGAATAGCTTGTTGGTTAGGAGCTGCATCACCTGCTCTTCGTACATAGAGGCACTGTAGTAGTCGTCGATGTGGTGGGTGCCTACAAAGTAGTGCTTCACTCTCGACTGTTGCAGGGCTGTAGGTGCGGCTGTTCCAATGGGTAGCTCAGCGAAAATCTGCCTTGAGTCAGCATTTATAATAGGCACTCCAAGATGTTCGGCAATTTGAAGGCAAAGTTCGGTTTTGCCCACTCCCGTTGGACCAAGAATTACAATAAGAGTTTTGCTCATGTTTTCGGATAGGGATGTTGCAGTGATAAAAACAATAGAGGCAATAGACACAACATTGGTTTATTGCAAGCACCCTGTTATTTCTATTGCCTCGTTTTTCTTATTATCTCTATATCTAGGTGGAGAATAGAAATCTCCACTTTGCGCTTTATCTAATGATTCCTCGTTTTGACGAAGACACAAAATCGATGATGTATTGCACTTCCTTGGTCACTTCAAGAGTCTTCTTGATTTCTTCAATGCCTTCCGACATAATACCCTTGGAATAGAGAGTGCGGTAGGCGTTGTGTATAAGCTCAATCTGCTCGTTGGAGTAGCCGCGACGGCGCAAGCCGATCAGGTTTATTCCGCAGTATTTTGTAGGCTCTTTGCCTGCAATGATGAACGGAGGAATGTCCTGGCTGAAGCGACAACCGCCCTGAATCATCACGTAGCCAGCAATACGGCAGAACTGGTGGCAGAGAACGTTGGCTGAGATAATGGCATTGTCGTCGACCACTACCTCGCCCGCAAGCTTAGTGGAGTTGCCGATGATGATGCCACTGCCAATCTCGCAGTCGTGGGCTATGTGAACACATTCCATGAGAAGGTTGTTGGAACCTACTACGGTCTCACCCTTAGATGCTGTACCGCGCGAAATAGTGACGTTCTCGCGGATGCTGTTGTTGTCGCCAATCTTGCAGATTGTTTCCTCACCGCGGAACTTAAGGTCCTGAGGCTTGGTGGAGATGCTCGCACCTGGCATAAACTCGTTGTTGTTGCCTATGCGTGCTCCAAAATTGATGGTGACACTATTCTGAAGAATATTATTATCGCCTATTTCAACATTTTTGTCAATGTAGCAGAAAGGGCCTATAACGTTGTTGTCGCCAAGTTTTGCCTCGGGGTGAACATAGGCTAATGGGCTTATCTGATTCATCTTCGAATATTTTAGTTAATTATTTGTTCTTTACAATTTGTGCGGTGAAGGTTGCCTCGGATACCACATGGTCGCCTACGAACACGTAACCCTTCATTGATGAAATGCCATGACGTAGCGGAGCAAGCAATTCAACCTTGAAGAGCAATGTGTCGCCTGGAACAACCTTCTGGCGGAACTTCACGTTGTCGATTTTCATGAAATAAGTCGACCAGCGTTCTGGTTCCTCAAGAGTGTTGAGTACAAGCAGACCGCCACATTGAGCCATGGCTTCAATCTGAAGAACTCCTGGCATTACAGGTTCCTGTGGGAAATGCCCGGTGAAGAAAGGTTCGTTGGCTGTGACGTTCTTTACGCCTACGATGCTTGTGGCTCCGAGAGACACAACCTTGTCAACCAACTGCATTGGATAGCGGTGGGGCAAGAGTTCACGGATGCGACAGTTGTCCATTACCGGAGCTTCATTGGGATCGTAGATAGGAGCCTGAATCTCGTGCTTGCGAATCTCACGGCGCATCTGACGGGCAAACTTGTTGTTGATAGTGTGTCCTGGACGTGTGGCGATGATGCGACCCTTAATAGGTTTGCCAATAAGGGCCATGTCGCCTATGATGTCGAGCAACTTGTGGCGGGTGCATTCATTCTCCCATACCAATGGCTTGTGCTGGATATAGCCCAGTTCGTTGGCATCGCGGCGCTCCACCTTCAGCATATCTGCCAATGTGTCGAGACGCTCTTGTGTGGTCTGCTTCTCATAGATAACGATAGCGTTGTCGAGGTCGCCGCCCTTTATGAGGTTGGCTTTGAGCAAAGGCTCAATGTCGCGCACAAATACGAATGTGCGTGCAGGAGCTATTTCGTCGGCAAACTTTTCTACACAGTCAAGTGTGGCAAACTGAGAATTGATGAATTTCGAGTTGAACGAGCACATGGCTGTGAGCGAGAATTCCTCATCGGGAAGAATAGTGATGCAAGAGCCAGTTTCCTCGTCCTTCACCTCAATTTTGTGGCGAATAATATACCAGTCCTTTGGTGCATTCTGCTCCTCGCAGCCAATCTCCTTGATCTTCTCCACATACATGGAGGCACTACCGTCGAGAATAGGAAATTCAGGACCGTTAACCTGTATGAGACAGTTGTCGATGCCCATAGCGTAAAGAGCCGACATGCCATGTTCAATGGTAGAGACGCGCACGTCGCCCTGGCCGAGCACAGTGCCGCGTTGAGTATCGACCACATTCTCGGCAATAGCCTGGATTATCGGCATTCCGTCGAGATCAATACGCTGTATTCTATATCCAGTATTCTCAGGAGCGGGGTTGAAGGTTACAGTCAGGCTTAAGCCAGTGTGCAATCCTTTTCCGCACAATGAGAAACTGCCCTTGAGGGTTTTCTGTTTTGACATATTATATTTATATTTTATTTTTCTTTAAGTTCTTTGATTTCCTTCTTGAGTGCCTCAAGCTCCTTGTACATATCCGGAAGACGGCGGAAGATAGCTTGCGACTTGAAGTAGTTGCGTGGGTTCATAGGCGGAGTTCCTATAAGCTCTTCGCCACCCTTGAGGCTTCCCGGTACTCCTGATTGCGCACCGAGGAAGGTCTTGTCGCCAATAGTGATATGGCCGGCAAGTCCCACTTGTCCGCCAAACATACACCATGAGCCAACCTTTGTACTTCCTGCAATGCCCACCTGAGCTGACATTACAGTGTTTTCTCCTATTTCTACATTATGAGCTACCTGAACAAGATTGTCGAGCTTCACACCCTTGCGTATTACTGTTGAGCCCATGGTAGAGCGGTCAACACAGGTGTTGGCGCCGATTTCCACATTGTCCTCAATGGTGACAATGCCGATTTGTGGAATCTTGTCATAACCGTCGGCATTAGGAGCGAATCCGAAGCCGTCGGCACCTATAACGCTACCTGCATGCAGAGTAACGT
>CAKQFF010000098.1 GCA_934230685.1 uncultured Prevotella sp.
TGTTTATCGTGCGCTCATCGAGTCGGCGCTTTGAGACAACG
The DNA here is from genome assembly GCA_934230685.1 of uncultured Prevotella sp. Taxonomy (GTDB): domain Bacteria; phylum Bacteroidota; class Bacteroidia; order Bacteroidales; family Bacteroidaceae; genus Prevotella. The sequence goes on from CAKQFF010000098.1 coordinate 42, forward strand.
AGTTCGCTCAATGCCTCAGGGCATGTGACAACATACAGATACGTATCCTGCTGACTCTTGGCAGATGAATCCGAACTCTTGCCTTTGCCCTCCACAGCCGCAAGTCGGCTAAGAGCCTCGGTGCGCAATATCTCGTTGGCAGAGTCACGCTGTCCGTATTTCACAGCCCTGCGATATGACGAGGGATAGAACAGAACATTATCTGTGCCGAGTATCTGCGTGAGGTCGTGATAGAAGTATCCAGCCTCATCATTATCCTGAAGCACAAACACCGCTGTCAACGGCTTTTCCTTTGCCTTCTTCTTGCTTGCTACGGCAGCAAAAAACACAGAAGCCGATGAGGCAAGCATTCCCTTAAGGAACACATGCCTCACCGACTTGTCGCCAATAGCTTTCAAAAAAGCCCCGCACTGTGGCAGGGCTGCGTATGTTTTACTTATTTCCTTTATTTCCATAACTATTATCAGTGTTTTGCCACTGGATATTTGCGGAACCATCCATCCCAACGCAATCGCATCACGCCAAAGAATGCCTCGCCAAATATACCTCCACTCATCTTGCTCACACCTTCACGACGGTTGACGAATATCACTGGCACCTCCTTTATCTTATATCCCATCTTGTAGGCAGTGAACTTCATCTCTATCTGGAAACCATATCCCTTGAAGCGCACTTGGTCGAGAGGTATCGACTCAAGCACACAACGACGGTAGCACTTGAAGCCAGCTGTGGTGTCGTGTACACTGAAGCCTGTGACAAAACGCACATATTTGGATGCGAAGTAACTCATAAGCACACGACCGATAGGCCAGTTTACTACATTCACACCACTGACATAGCGCGAGCCTATAGCCACGTCATAACCCTCGTCATGACATGCAGCATAGAGGCGTGGCAAGTCGTTGGGGTCGTGGGAGAAGTCGGCATCCATCTCAAAGATATAGTCGTACTTATTCCCCAAAGCCCACTTGAAACCAGTGATGTATGCTGTGCCGAGTCCGAGCTTACCGCTACGCTCAAGGATAAAGAGTCGGTCGCTGAACTCAGTATCTATGAGTCGGTGCACTATCTTGGCTGTGCCGTCGGGGCTGCCGTCGTCAATCACAAGAATGTTGAACTTCTTTTCAAGTGCAAACACCGCACGAATGATTTTCTCGATGTTCTCCTTCTCGTTGTAGGTAGGGATGATAACTATGCTGTCGCTATTATTCATAATTGTCGTTGAAATAAAAATAATCTACTTTTCTGCAAATGTACGAAGATTATCGTAAAAGCAAAGCATTAATGTATTAAAAATAATAAATCCGTCTGCTGTAGAGTTTCTACAACATTTTATTGGTCGGGATTTTCCACAAAACCCTTGTATTCATCCACAAGTCCCGACATCACTGCCTTATAGCTTTCCTCCTCAAGATACTTTATATTATCCGTTCCCTTGCCGATAGGCTTGATGGGTTTGTGGATAGTGAGGCGAAGAGGATGCCATTTCACCCAACGCATGTCGCGCTGACGTGGCATGATGTCGAAAGAACCATTGATGGTCAATGGCACTACCGGCAGCTCAATGTCGTCGGCAAGCATGAAGGCACCACGCTTGAACACTCCCATGTGTCCTGTAAACGTGCGTGCTCCTTCAGGGAAAACCACAAGCGACATGCCTCCTTGCAATGTGCGGCGGGCACGGTCGTAGGTCTCGCGTATCTTGCTCGGACCACGCTTGTCAACAAATATATGGTGGGCCGACTCGCAAGCCTTGCCAACGAAAGGCATCTGGCGGAGCTGTCGCTTCATCATCCACTTGAAGTTGCGGCAGAGGAAACCGTAGATAAGGAATATGTCGAAGGAGCCTTGATGATTGGCCACAAATACATACGACTGGCCTTTCTCCAGATTCTCCCTTCCCTCCACCTTTACAGGCAAAAGAAGTATACGCACAATGAACTGAGCCCACCACTTGCCTGGATAATAGCCCCAGAAATGGCCATTGCCAATAGCGCAGCCAATGATTACCATAAGGCATGTTATCACGGTGTAGATTGCTATCAAGGGGAGAGCGATGAAGAGTTGGTATATACGATATAGAACGTTCATGAGTTTTTTTTCATTTATTAATTATTAGTTATTCATTATTTATTTCTTTCGAAGGGTTATCACCACCACTTCGGGATCCATGTGGAAGCGGAACGGCACAAAGCCTCCTAATCCAGTAGACACAAACAGCTTGCGGTTGCCCTCGCTATACAGTCCCGCGTCTTCCTTGCCCACTATCTGTGTAGGACGCAATCCAAACAGACTCAGCTGACCTCCGTGGGTATGGCCACTTAAGGTGAGCTGCACCTTGGAGTCGGGCAATATCGAGCGTCGCCATGCCGAAGGGTCGTGCTGAAGCATAACAACAAACGACTTAGGAGATATTCCGCGCAGCGTGCGCTTTAGGTCGGCTTTCTGTGGAAACGGTGGAAGTCCGTCGTTCTCCTCGCCTGCTATCACCAGCGAGTCTTGTCCGCGACGTATTATGCTGCGGTCGTTGAGCAGAAGGTTCCAATCTATAGATGTCTCGAAACTGCGTGTCTGATGCTCATACTCTCGTTTGGTTGCATCGGGCAAATTAGGCACATACTGGGCATAGTCGTGATTGCCAAGCACCGAATATATTCCGTCTTTGGCATGAAGCCGGGCGAGAACATGGGCATGACGCGTAAGTTCCTGCGGACGCATATTCTGCAAGTCACCCGTAAACACTATCATGTCGGGATGTTGCGAGTTGATTTCATCGACAGCACGGCTCAGAAGCTCTGTGCGCATGGATCCAAGATGTGCATCAGAGAATTGCGCTATGCGGTAGCCATCGAATGCCTGTGGAAGATCGTTGAACTCAAGCGTCACCTCATTCACACGCAAACGGTCGGTGCCAAGCATCGAACCCGTGAACAACACATACAACTCGCCAAGCACTATCACCAGTCCGATGTAGTTGCCCCAATTGCGGTGCAGATGAAACACGCGGCGCACAAGCCTTCCCACAAGCGATGAAACCACAAACAGCACCTTTGGCACGACAATGAGTCCAAGCATAAACAGATATATGTTGAACCATGTGAGGTTGTCGGGCGCGAAATTGTCTATCATCGCATACATCAATGTTGCGGCTATCATTGCCGCTCCCGGCAACCACCACAACAGATGCTGCCACGCCGTAAAGCCGAAACGGTGGCGCAGATAGCGACGGTAGACATAGATGTCGGGCAGAATCGTCGCGAGTATTATAAAAATGAATATTCGTGCTATCATATTTCTATTTTGTTTCTATACTATAAGCGCGAGGCAAGAAAGCGCCGTGCAAGTTCCACTGGAATATGCCTGCGGCGCGCATAATCACGCAACTGGTCGTCGCCTATCTTGCCAAGGTCAAAATAGTGAGCCTTGGGATGAGCAAACATCAGTCCCGACACCGAGGCATGCGGACGCATTGCTCCGCTCTCCGTGAGATGTATGCCGATGCGCTTCATATCGATGAGTTGGTCGAGCAGGAAGTTCATGCTTGTGTCGGGCATTGATGGATAGCCCACTGCCGGACGTATGCCTTGATAGTCCTCACGCAACAGCTCGCGCATGGTGAGCTGTTCATCGGGAGCATAACCCCAATAATTGCGTCGCACCTCAAGGTGCATAAGCTCGGCTGTAGCTTCGGCAAGTCGGTCGGCAAGCGTCTGCGACAGCATGCGCTTGAAGTCGTCAGTCACGAAGTCATGCTCCATGGCAGCGTCGACAGTTGTGGCAAAAGCCCCCACTCTATCCGTTATTCCTCCCGACAAGGGACGCACAAAATCGGCAAGACACAAGTTTGGCTCTCCCTCTTTTGTTGGGTGCTGTTGGCGCAACATAGGAATGCGCTTGCCGTCGATGATGATGTCGTCGCCATCGCTGTTGGCATCAAACACGCCAAAGACAGCATGTGTATGGTAGCGGCTGTCGAATATGTCAAGCATGGCATCAGCCTCCTTACGCATGCGGTCTTTCTCTTCCTGTGGTTTGCCTGCAAGTCCCCAGGCGTGATAGAAGTATATCCAGTTGATGTATGGGCGTAGTGAGGCTATGGTGTAATCTATGTATTTCAGCATAACATCACTTATTCCCCACTGCGGAATCTCAATTCCTCTCCTCTACTTGCCTTGTCAAACACTCCATTATTATATATAATGTGTCCGTTGCACATCGTTGTGCGCACCTGCCATTGGAAAGTATGACCCTCCATCGGACTCCATCCGCACTTGCTCTGTATACAATCCTTATCGACAGTCCAAGGCGACTGCGGCTTCACAAGCACCAAGTCTGCCTTGTAGCCCTTGCGCAGGAATCCGCGCTTGGATATCTCGAAGAGTCGGGCTGGATTATGAGCCATCAGTTCCACAAGACGCTCAATGCTTATCACTCCCTTGTCTACAAGCTCGAGCATAGCCACAAGCGAGAACTGAACCATAGGCATACCCGAAGCCGCACGGGCGCATCCTCCCTCCTTGTCACTCAGTAAGTGTGGGGCATGGTCGGTGCCTACAGTTGCTATACGTCCGTCATTGAGGGCACGGCGCAAGGCATCGCGGTCGCCGCGAGTCTTTATGGCAGGGTTGCACTTTATGCGTGTGCCTAATGTCTTGTAGTCTTCATCACAGAAGAAGAGGTGGGCTATCACAGCCTCAGCCGTAATCTTCGGGTTGGAACCGAAGAGCTGAAGTTCGCGCTCAGTGGTGAGATGTGCCACATGCAGACGTGCCCCTGCCTCACTTGCAAGTTCCACGGCAAGACGTGTCGACTCCCAACAAGCCTCCTCCGAGCGTATCTCAGGATGATGCTCAACTGCTGGGTCGTCGCCATATTTCTGCTTAGCCAATTCCATATTGCGATTGATGATGTCGGTATCTTCGCAATGCGCCATGATAGGCATGCTAGATTTGGCAAAGAGTTGCTTTAGCACGTCGCGCTTGTCTACAAGCATGTTGCCCGTACTCGAGCCCATAAATAGTTTGATGCCAGGTACATGCTGCGGATTGACCGAGCAAACCTCGTCGATATTGTCATTTGTGGCTCCGATGAAGAAGCCATAGTTCACATGCGACTTCGTTGCGGCATCGGCATATTTTGCCTCCAACGCCTCGAGTGTTGTTGTCTGAGGTTTGGTGTTAGGCATATCAAGATAGGATGTCACGCCACCAAAAGCCGCGGCACGGCTCTCTGTCTCCATGTCTGCCTTTTGTGTAAGTCCGGGATCACGGAAATGCACATGGTCGTCAATCACGCCGGGCAATACAAAACACCCCGTAGCATCTACGATCTGGTCGTAGCTGCCACGGGGAGTATCTGTGCCTTCTATAATGTCTGTAATGGTGTCGTTGTCAACCACAACCGAGGCTGTGAGCGTAGTACCTTCGTTGACAACTTTTCCTCCAAATATAAGTGTCTTCATATTATATGAGTATGGTGTTATTCTGCTGGTTTTGCCAATTCGTTGGGAGTAGGGCCTTGTGGCACAGACTGCGGAGCTTGATGCATATCGGGGCCTGGTTCTGGATGCATGTCAGGTGCAGTAGCAGGCTGCATATCCTGTGTTGGAGCAGACTGCATATTGTCAGGCTGCCTCATTCCGTTCATGATAGCCTGGTTTTCCTGTGCCTTCTGATAGTAATCCTTCACGTAGGCATCGTTCTTGAACTTCTCGGTGGCCTTGCTCATGATATCCTCTATCCACGGTGTCAGTTCGGGATAAGGGTTGCCTATAGTCACCATAAAGAACACGCCTGGACCGAGCACGTTGTCGAAGTTCTCCGTAACGAATGATGTCACAAGCTTGTCTTCCTGTTCCGACAGACGCTGTGCCTCAGCATTCAGACGCTGGTTCACCACGTTCATGTCCTGACCATTCATTATCGCACGGTCGTGAGTGTGTACGAGTTCTGCTTCCTGATTCTTCAGTTGGTTGTACTTGTTGAAGAACTTGAACAGTTCGTCGTTGAGCGGAGTGCCACTGACAGTCTGCTGTGTATTGTCTATCTTTATAGTTATATCGCCTTTCTCAAGCACAAGTGGCAGCACACTCTCGTCGTCCATAAATATGTTTGCCATGCAAACAGTATCGAATGAACCGTTGAACTGAAACTGTCCGTGAACCACGTCACAAGAATCCAATTTCTTGAAATCGTTGTTCTTCAGAATTTTCAGATACAGCATGCGCCCATCGAGCGTGGATACGTTCGACGAACCTTGGATATTGTACTGGTTGGCACACGATGCGAACACCAGAATTGTAAGAAAAGCGTATAATATTTTATTCATAAACTATTGTTACGTGTCTTTGTATGAAGGCAAAGGTAATATGTATTGTTGAATAATGGATGATTTTCCATGAGATTTAAAATATGATTATTCTTATTTAGGAATTTTTTCAACTCTCCATCATCCCCCAATTAATAATTGATAATTAAAAATTAATAATTAAAAATCACTCTACCTCCTTCTTCAGCTCCGAACCAATGCGGTGCATAGTATACATCTCAAGTATGGCAGCCACAAGCAGCATGAGCACCCACTTGTTATATATAAGGTTGAGATAGGTCACTGTATCGCTGAACGAGTCGCGAAGGAACATGTAGGCACTGTCCACCATCAGGAGTCCCGACAAAACGAAGAAGATGTCGGCTGTGGTCATGATGCGCTTCAGGCGCTTGATGGTTGTACTGTTGCCTTCATACGTCTGGTTCACCTGCATAGAGGCGAAAATCAGCGCACCCACAAGGTATACCCAGCAGACTACCTGCTGCGCCACAAGAAACGCATAGCAGCCTGCACCCACAACCATAAGCGCACCGCCAATGAGGAACAGCGTGCTTTGGAGTTTACTCAGTTGTTTCATTATTGCTTGTTACTGGTTTTTCGTCGTCGCTGAGCACGTATATGTCCTCATCGTCAGCCTGCATGAAATATCGCTCACGGGCAATGCGCTCGTAGGCTTTGACACCACGCCTCAGCTCACGAAGCTTTTGCAGGTCGGCTGCATTCTGCTCGTTGTATTGGTTTATCTCATCCGTGAGGTCGCTTATCTGCATCTCCAACTGGACACGATGCATGAAGCTATTCTCATCGACAAACCCTACAAGGAGTATGCCC
>CAKQFF010000099.1 GCA_934230685.1 uncultured Prevotella sp.
GTACTATATAGCCGACCCTAAGCTCACAGAACTTGGACTCACTCCGTCGCTCGATGCCTATCGCTCGCAGTATTATACATATATGATGAATGGCTTGCTCACCCAGCTCACCCGCATTCAGCCGGGTAACGAGATTGAGGAGGCTCACATGCGCAACCGTGCCCTCATCGCCCGTTGGACACTTGAGCATTACCCTGCTGCCGTTGCTATTGTCAAGCGCGAAGGCAAGTCGTATGTCGAGATAACCGACTATGCGGCATTGCGCAATGCTTTCGGCGAGTTGCTTGCCGAGATTCAACGCATAAAGAGTGAGGGCGACTACGCTGCTGCCAAGGATATTGTGGAGCGTTACGCCATTCATGTGGATGCCGAAATCCATAATGAGTTGCTCTCACGCTACAAGGCTCTTGGCATTGCGCCATACAAAGGTTTCCTTAATCCCCGAATGACTCTTCTAAAGGATGCTGACGGCAATCCAAAGGATGTCGCCATCGACTATACAGAAACTTATGAGCATCAAATGTTGAGATACTCGCGAGAGTACGGATTCTTTTGAGAATTTTGTAATCGGCTTTGCCGCTTGCCAGAGCAAGAATTTTGAGTTTTGAATTATCGCCGTTGGCGATTTTGAGTTATTCAATTTTGAGTTTTGATTTAATAATTCTCAATTCCTAATTGAACAATTCAAAATCGGCTTTGCCGACAATTCAAAATTCAACACTCAACATTCAACATTGCGCACAGCGCATAATTCAAAACTCAATACTCTGCTTCTTCCAATATTCTATCCGCCTTCTGAGCATGTTCTCCTCCTTCGGCAGAAATATACGTCAAACAATTAATGATAGCGTGCAGCAATGCACGGTTTTGTGTATGCATTTCTTTAGCAGCTTGTTCAAACAAGTGCTTAAACAGACTATCCGGCTGTTGATAATTGCGTTTCATTATTCTGCAAGCCAGATTATATGTTCCCGTGCGCACATTCTCGTCTGTCGATTCCAGCATTTTGTCTGCAAGCGATGCGGCATTTGCGATATGTTGAAAGAGGTTGAACACAGCCGACTCCATAAGTTCTATTGTAGATGCGTCCTCAGCCCATTCCAAGGCTTGCTCCACATCCATTTCGTCGGCTGGCATTATCAATGTGGCAAGAAGTCGGCACTCTCTGATGTTCTTCTCCTCCCATAATGCTTCGGCAAGAGCCTTGTCGCCTTTGTATTGTTCTGCCATACGGCGAAGATCCATCTGCGACACGCCCCAATTGATTTTATACTCCAGTCCCTTTTCGCGCATAGAAGCCGCGGTTACTCCGTTCATAAACATACGGAACGAACGCTTTATTTGTTTTACTTTTTCTGATGTTTCCATTTTCTTTATTTTTTCTTCTTACAAAATTAATACATTTATTGGAGTTTGAAATATTTATTATCTACAAAATTTTGGCTACTTTGTCAAAATACTGTAACTTTGCAAGCGAGTGTGGCAGAAAAACGTATGCCGCATCTCCAAAGTGAACATTTTGAAACTCAAATATCTTACAAATCGTATGAATCACGGAAAAGTTGATGTCCTGCTCGGATTGCAGTGGGGCGACGAAGGTAAAGGCAAGGTCGTTGACGTCCTTACTCCGAAGTATGATGTAATTGCACGTTTCCAGGGTGGTCCTAATGCCGGACATACCCTCGAGTTCGAAGGCCAGAAGTATGTTCTCCGCAGCATTCCCTCAGGTATCTTCCAGGGTGGCAAGGTGAATATTATTGGCAATGGCGTTGTGCTCGCTCCCGACCTCTTCATGCAGGAGGCCAAGGATCTCGAGAAGAGCGGCCACGACCTCAAGGAGCGTCTGCATATCTCGAAGAAAGCCCATCTCATCATGCCTACACACCGTGTGCTTGATGCTGCCATTGAGGCTTCTAAGGGCAAGAACAAGGTTGGTACTACCGGCAAGGGCATTGGCCCTACTTATACTGATAAGGTGTCTCGCACTGGTCTGCGTGTTGGCGACATCCTCGACAACTTCCAGGAGAAATACGAGGCTCACAAGGCTGCACACCTCAAGCAGATTGCCTCGCTTGGCTACACCGACTTCGACATCACTGAGGTTGAGAAGACATGGATGGAGGGCATCGAGTATTTGAAGCAGTTCCATATTGTCGACTCTGAGCACGAAATCAACAAGATTCTCCGCTCTGGCAAGGACATCCTTTGCGAGGGTGCACAGGGCACTATGCTTGATGTTGACTTCGGTTCATATCCTTTCGTTACTTCTTCCAACACTATTTGCGCTGGTGCTTGCATCGGTCTTGGCATCGGTCCTAACCGCATCGGTAATGTGTATGGTATCATGAAGGCTTATTGCACACGTGTTGGTGCAGGTCCTTTCCCAACAGAGCTTTTCGACGAGACTGGCGACAAGATTCGCGACCTCGGTCATGAGTATGGTGCTGTTACTGGTCGTGAGCGTCGTTGCGGATGGTGCGACCTCGTGCAGCTTAAGTATTCTATCATGATCAATGGCGTTACTGAGCTTATCATGATGAAGAGCGACGTGCTCGATGGCTTCCCTGTAGTGAAGGCTTGCGTGGCTTACGAGTTGCCCGACGGCACACAGACCACCGATCTGCCTTATGAGCTTTACGACGCAAAACCAGTTTACAAGGAATTCAAGGGTTGGAATGTTGACATGACTAAGTTCACCTCTGAGGACCAGTTCCCGCAGGAGTTCAACGACTACGTGAAGTTCCTTGAGGACTATCTCGAGACTCCTATCCGCATCATCTCTATCGGTCCGGATCGTGATCAGACTATAGTCCGTAAGTAATTATATACATAAATTATGGCAAAACCAAGCATACCAAAGGGAACACGCGACTTCTCGCCTATGGAGATGGCGAAGCGCAACTATATATTCAATACTATACGTAGCGTTTACGCTCTCTATGGCTTTCAGCAGATAGAGACTCCGGCTATGGAGACTCTGCAGACGCTTATGGGCAAATACGGCGAGGAGGGTGACAAGCTTCTTTTCAAAGTGCTTAACTCAGGCGACTACCTTTCTAAGATTTCCAACGAGGAGATAGAGGAGCGCAATTCTTTGCGCCTTGCCACCAAACTCTGTGAGAAGGGTTTGCGCTACGACCTTACGGTGCCTTTTGCACGCTATGTCGTGCAGCACCGTGAGGAGATACAGCTTCCGTTCAAGCGCTATCAGATTCAGCCTGTATGGCGTGCCGACCGTCCTCAGAAGGGTCGCTATCGCGAGTTCTATCAGTGCGATGCTGATGTTGTTGGCTCCAACTCTCTCCTTAACGAGGTGGAGCTGATGCAGATTGTCGACACCGTGTTTACTCGTTTCGGTGTGCGCGTGTGCATCAAGATCAACAACCGCAAGATTCTCTCGGGCATTGCCGAGGTTATCGGCGAACCTGAGAAGATTGTCGACATCACTGTTGCTATCGACAAGCTCGACAAGATTGGTCTTGAGAACGTGAATGAGGAACTTCGCCGCGACGGCATCTCTGAGGAGGCTATCGAGAAGCTTCAGCCTATCATTGCCCTCTCAGGCACCAACGACGAGAAACTCGCTACTATAGCTGAAGTGCTCGCCGCATCCGAAACAGGCTTGAAGGGAGTGGAGGAGACTCGCTTTATTCTCGACACTCTCAAGACATGTGGCTTGAACAACGAGATTGAGCTTGACCTTACACTCGCTCGTGGCTTGAACTACTACACTGGTGCCATCTTCGAGGTTAAGGCTCTCGACTATGCCATTGGCTCTATAACCGGTGGCGGTCGTTACGACAACCTCACTGGCATCTTTGGATTGCCGGGTCTCTCAGGCGTGGGCATCTCGTTTGGTGCCGACCGCATCTATGATGTGCTCAATGGTCTCGACCTTTATCCTAAGGAGGCTGTCAATGGCACACAGTTGCTCTTCATCAACTTCGGCGACAAGGAGACAGCATATTGCTTGCCTATTCTTGGCAAGTGTCGTGCCGCAGGCATCCGCACAGAAATCTTCCCCGACAGTGTGAAGATGAAGAAGCAGATGGCTTATGCCAATGCCAAGCAGGTGCCGTTTGTTGCCCTTGCTGGTGAGTCGGAGATTGCTGAAGGCAAGCTCACTCTCAAGAACATGACTACAGGCGAGCAGTCTTTGGTCACTCCAGAGGAACTTATCGCTGTTGTGAATGGATAATTTCTGAAAAGAAAAATTGATATATAAAAAGGCAATTAATGATGGAAATCTAAACACCATCATCAATTGCCTTTTTTTGATTTAATAATTCTCAATTCCTAATTGAACAATTCAACATTGGCTTTGCCGACAATTCAACATTCAACACTCAACATTCTTTTAATTTCTTCAAAGCTATCCGCCACTTCTATCATGTCGTGCCAGTCGCCTCTTATCATTCCTTTGCTGTCGAGGTCGTCCATCAGTGCCACGAGCGAGTTCCAGAAGCCCTTCATATTATATAGTATCACCTTCTTTGAGTGGTAGCCAATGCTCTTGGATGCTGCCACACAGAATATCTCGTCCAATGATCCTACTCCGCCAGGCAGAGCCACTACCACATCGCATTGTTCTATCATCAGGCTCTTGCGGTCAGCAAGGTTGTCTGTAGGGTAATGAATGTCGATATAATCTGACATTCTTCCGCCTTTCTCCACAAGCGAAGGCACAACGCCAATCACCCTTCCGCCACCATCATGCACAGCCTTGGCCACGTAGTTCATCAATCCATGGTTAGTGCCACCGAATATCAAGTCGTGATGGTTCTCTGCCATCCATTTGCCCAACTCCTCTGTCATGCGGAAATAGTCGGGGTCGATATGCTCATTTGCTGAGCAGAATACTGCTATCTTCATATATTATCTATTTTAATTATTATTCTGTCGCTAAGTTACAAACAAAAATCCGTATGTCAAAGTTTTGTTTCAAAAGAAGTTGAAAGAAAACTTGTGAAAGTCGTGGAAATCGAGTATTTTTGTAAAATAAAACGATTGAAACTAAAAAACCTTTTACTGTTATGAATACAACCCCCAGTTCAACCTCTCCTCTCGTCACATGGGACGAGCTGCTCGAATCCATTTCCACTGGAGCCTCCCACCCCGATGATACCAACTGGAAGATATTCCGCTATCTCCAGTCCAACTACAAGACTATGGGTTCGCAGATGGCGCGCACTCTTCTTGCCGCATACATCAAGCTGCACGTCAAGCGTGAGTCGCTTGTCAACTCGTGCATGCTGGGCATGGCACTGAAGGTAAGCGAGGCGTATTCTGATTTCAAGCTGCCCAATTTCCTTAAGGCATGGGGCTACGACAGTTGTCTGCGTGCTGAGGACATGCGGCGCCAGACGGGAAAGGACGGCCGACAATACCTCTCGCTCAAGGAGTGTGTCGACCGTGCCTTGCAATCGTATATGCTTCATCATCCCGAAGAGGGCAATGGCGAGTGCGAGGGTGTTGTTAGTATGTATGCAGCCAAGGTGTTTGATAAGGAGACCAACGGACGCAAGCACCGCTACGTGAAACTTGTTGCCAAGAACGGCACCGACTTCATTGCCGACAGCCATCAGTTCCCATGCCGCCCTTGGGAAATCTGCGGCAGGATGTTTGATGTTCTTACAAGAGTGTCGAGCAAAGGCAACGAGCGTGTGTCTGATATTGTTGTTTCCAAGCATCGTGTCGACGATGTCTTCTCTGTTGAGGTGGGCTTTGTCGACTTCATCGACGAACTTCATGGGCATATTCATGTGTTCGACTCTCAGTCGCGTCATTTTGTGGCAGACAAGGCTGCTCATCCCTCATTGTCCATTGCCGTCGACAGCTACGTGCGTTTCTGCCCTATAATAGTCAATGGCGACCATTTCAAGTTGGCTGCCATCGTTGCCACTGTGGATAAGTATGAGGGGCGCAAAGCCTTCGGCGTCTACGAGGCGCGAGTGGACTATGCCAACCATGACGACCAGTACATACGCTACACCATCGACTCGCCCATCGGGCATACTCCCGAGGGTGTCATCTCCAAATCCGGCTTTGCTTCTACAGCCACACTGTCCGAATCAGACCGCAGGGGCATTGTGCAAGGCAGCCACGTGCGCCTTGTCCTCTTCCTTAAGCGGGGTAAGGATGGAGTGAAGCGCAATTATGTAGCAGAAATATTTTAGTCAATATTTGTTATTTTTTAGCCAACTGCCGTAATATTTTTGCCTGTTTGAATTATATTTGCATTTTTGTTGTGCTATATTCATAAAAATCCTTAACTTTGCAGTCGATTTATAACAACATTAAGGTTTTAAAAGGTTTTCAGGTATTATGATGATTCGACAGTTGGCTATCCTATTCGGATGCCTTGCCTTGGGTGAGCTTATCATCTATCTCACCCACATCCCACTTCCCTCGAGTATTCTTGGCATGTTGCTACTGACATTGCTCTTGAAGCTTAAGGTGATACGTCTTGAGTGGGTGCGCAGTATTTCAGATTTCTTGGTGGGCAACATTGGTTTCTTCTTCGTTCCGCCAGGAGTTGCCATCATGCTTTATTTCGACGTTATCAAGGCCCAGCTGTTGCCTATAGTTGTGGCTTCGGTAGTGTCCACTGTTCTTGTGCTTGCTGTCACGGGATGGGTGCATCAGTTCTACGGCAAGGCAAAGGCAAAGATTAAGAATGATTGATAAAAACAGGTAATTATGGAATACTTCTCAAACGAGTTTTTTCTCATAGCCCTCACGTTCGGCTCGTATTTTCTTGGCAAACTCTTGCGCCGATGGACGGGATGGGTTATTATGAACCCCATATTGGTGTCGATAGTCTGCATCATCACGTTTCTTGAGCTCACGGGTGTCTCCTACGAAACCTACAATCAGGGTGGCCACATGATTGAGTTTTGGCTGCGTCCGGCTGTAGTGGCTCTCGGTGTGCCTTTGTATATGCAGCTCTCCACAATCAAGAAGCAGCTCACACCTATTCTCCTCTCCGAGCTTGCAGGTTGCGTTGTGGGCGTTGTCTCTGTGGTGTATATAGCCAAGGAGATGGGAGCCTCTCGTGAGGTGATATTGTCGCTTGCCTCCAAGTCGGTCACCACTCCTATAGCCATGGAGGTGACAAAGGCTGTTGGTGGCATCCCATCGCTCACGGCTGCTGTAGTGGTA
>CAKQFF010000100.1 GCA_934230685.1 uncultured Prevotella sp.
GCTGTTGCCTCAGCCGTTGTTCCTGCTACAAGCGATTGGACCAAGTTCACGGGCGAGTTCAACTATACCAACGACAGCTACGATGGCAACATGTATATGCTTGCCTCTGCAACAACCAACCCTGTGCCGGGAGCTTCGAAGGACGACCGGTTCGACATCGACAACCTCAAGCTCATCTACTATCACTCGCTCAAGGCCATCACGCTCAAGGGTGAGCCTATCGAGGGCTTCAGCCCAGAGAAGACCGAGTATACCATCAACGGCAGCATCGACAAGCTTGGCGAATATCTCGACTACGAGAAGATGGGCAAGGGCGGATATGTAGCCGAGGACTGGGAAGCTCAGGACGACGGTGCCTTTGTTGTTACATACACAGTATATGGCGACGACTACGACGTGAATCCCGACAGCAAGACTGTCTACACAGTTCGCTTCGAGAAGGCTACTGGCATCGACTCTGTATCTGCCGATGAGGTGAAGAACCATAAGGTTTACACCATTGGTGGCGTTCGCGTGAGCGGCAAGCCGGCTGCTGGTCTCTACATTGTGGATGGCAAGAAAATGATTATCAAGTAAAAAGGTAATTAACCGTAATTTCTTAAAGAGCGTTTCAGTTACAGTTGTTTCAGTTTTTTTTAAAGGGTATTTAACGTGTCATATCCCTATATATATACATATAACTAATTAATAATAAGTAAGTTATATATAAGAGAGAGAAAACGGCACCCCTTCAAAAAAAAACTGTAACAACTGTAACTGTAACGTTCTTGTTTTGTTAGCCTTTCTCTAAAAAGCTTTATTTCAACTACTTACAAGATTAAGAAACGAATCTTCTAACCGTTTCATGCCTTTGTTATGACACGAAAAAGCTTATAATCCAAGCATATTAGGGGCAAATCCCGAGCGATTCCCGTAGGTTTGTCATTTGTTTAGCATGTCAATCATAATTATTCAGCATTTTGTTGATGATTGGTTTCAACATAAACATGATGATTTTAATATGAACAAGAGTGATTTCAACATGGACATGATTGATTTCAACATGGACATGATTGATTTCAACATTAATTTGTAGTTTTAAGAGGTGTTTTTGGGTTCATCCGACATTTGGAGTGATGTAAACAGGAGATTCTGTTCAACGCTTATACAAAAACATTTAAAACACCGTATATATTTTCCGAGCCTACGGCTTACTTAAGAATCATATAAAGCCTTAAAGAGAGCAAGCCCTCTACGGCTTTATATGATTCTTAAACATTGGCACGATGTGCCACTCGGAAAATATATACAGCGATAAACAGATAAAACATTAACACAATGTTGCCCATATGTTTTAAATATATATTGTTATAGGATATGGTCACAATGTTTTTTCTGTTTATCGCCCGATTGTTGGCTTAGTGCTGCTGCACCAATTCCCTAGAATTATCTCATTCCGCATCCCGACGGCTTGTTGTCGTGCTCGGCCTTCACAGAGCCGCCATATCTTTGGCTGAACTCCAGGTGTATTTCAGCCAGTTCCTTGCGGCCAAAGATATAGTCGTCGTACATGTCGTCCATGTCGATTCCTTCACATTCTCCGTCGCCAAAACCCTTGAGCGCCTCCTTCACGATGTCCATACGCTCGTCTACTGTAGTGTCCTTAATAAGTAAACTTTTCATTGTTTGTAATATTTTTATTTCTAAACATTTTATTTTGTGTGTAAAGTTACTAATTTTATTGGAAAAAATACTAACTTTGCAATCGAAAGTAATAGAAGGTGCATTTTAATGCAATTTAATATATGGCTGTGGGCTGATGCTTAGCTTTGGCTCATAGGCTATTGCCAAATGGTTAGCTTGCTTCTGGGTAGAAAAGTTAATTATTACGAATCGATGAAGAATGGCAGTCAAATTTTGATAAAGAGTAGTGAAGAAACTACATGCGTTGGGGTTGCGCCCAATGCTCCCTCCAATGCTCGAGAACACACACAAAATGAAAGAGCACACATTGGGGTGTCCACCAACTATGCCCATTGGTATGCCCTGCGCACCACTTATGGCAGAGAGCGAAAAGCCTATGAATATCTCGTGGACAAAGGCATAAAAGCCTTCCTTCCCACTATTAATAATGTGAAAATCGTTGACGGCAAGCGCAAGACCTTTGTTGAGTCGCGTCTGCCCAATATCTTCTTTGCCTATGGCACAGAGGACCAACTGAAGACTTACGTGTATGACAACGTGAATCTTCCATTCCTTCGTTTCTATTACCGCCGGTTTTCTATTGGCAGGGACAAGCACAGGAAAGAGCCTATGATTGTGCCGCAACGACAGATGGACAGCTTGATGATAATCTGCCATGCAGAATCGGAAGACACGTTTATGGCAAGCGAGGAGATACGCAAGTTCCGCAAGGGACAGCTCGTACGGATAACATCAGGCGAGTTTGCTGGTGTTGTGGGTAGGGTTACGAGGTTTAAGGGTCAGCAGCGTGTGGGAATATACATCGACGGATTGCTCACTATTGCCACGGCATTCGTGCCAAGCAAGCATCTTGAATTTATAGAGGAAACAGATAAATACGAAATAGGAAAATGAAACAATCACGACATAATTATTTGGTCAGCTTAGTGCTGATGATAGCTGTGGCATGGTTTGCCTCATGCTCCACCCCCAAGGATGTGGCTTATTTTCAGGATGCCTCGGCGTTGAATGGCATGGCCACGCAGGCAGAGCAGCAATTGCGCCTGCGTCCTGAGGACAAGATAAACATAGTGGTGAATAGCTCCAACCCGATGCTTGAGCAGCAGTTCACGCTCACCACAGCCAATACATCCCGCACGCTTGGTCCGGCTATAGTGGCACGCTCTACGGCAGGCTCCAGCTCGGGCAACACGCAAGTGATGGCTTATACTGTCGACGAGCAGGGCACCATCGAGTTTCCTGTGCTTGGCAAGATATCTGTAGGGGGAAAGACACGCAAGGATGTGGCGCAGTATATCAAGCAACGCCTTATAGACCGTGAGCTTGTGAGCGACCCCATCGTTACTGTGGAATATGTGAATATGGGTGTGAATGTGCTTGGCGAGGTGAGCCATCCAGGACGCATCGACATCACCAAGGACCATTTCACTATTGTCGACGCTTTGTCGTATGCAGGCGACATGACCATCAACGGCAACCGCCGCAACATACTTGTGGCGCGTCAGGTGGATGGAGCCAATCAGGTTTACACGCTCGACATGACCAATATGCAGTCGGTATTGACCTCGCCTGCATACTATCTTCAGCAGAACGACCTTGTGTATGTGTCGCCCAACAACAAGCGCAAGCGTGAGGCCAACGCCACAGGCAACACATTCAACAATCCATCAATATGGATCTCGATAGCGTCGTTGCTCACCACGATAACAGCACTTATATTAAAATAATGTAGGAAAAACAATCAAAAGGTATGGACAACAACTATAATGTAGCGCGCAAGTCGTCAGACGACTTCATCACCATTCCTGATTTGTGGCATCTGTGTGTAGCCCGTTGGAATTGGTTTGTAGTGTCGTTGATAGTGTGCGTAGCTTGCGCCTCGTTCTATTTGATTAAAACCACAAAGATGTACTCGCGCGAAATGTCGGTACTCGTGAAACAGGATGCGCAGGGCAAGAGTACGACGCAGAACGTGACCGACAACTCCTTTAACGACATAGGACTCGTGGCGCAGAACGTAAACGTGCAGAACGTTCAGCGGCAGTTCACATCGCTTGGCATCCTTGCCGAGGTGGGTCGACGCGTGATGCATCCGGCTAATGATCGTGAGGTGCTGCGCAAGGCTGAGAATATTAAGTCGCGCTTGAAGGCTGAGATAGAGAGCGACAAGTCGACCATCATCAACTTGAAGTATACCGACAGCAATCCTCTGCATGCCGAGAGGGTGCTCTCGGAGATTGTGAGAGTGTACAACGAGAAGTTGGTTGACGACAAGAAGAAGATTACGGCAAGCACTTCCCAATTTATCGACGGCAGATTGAAGCTGCTTGAGGAGGATCTGGATGTGGTGGACGACAGCATATCAAAGTTCAAGACACGCAACAAGATTACCGACCTCTCGCGCGTGAGCGACATGTATCTGCAGCAGCAGAGCCAGTCGGATGCCGAAATCATGCGCATCACAAGCCAGAGAACAATGGCTAAATACATTCTCGAACTCCTGCGCAACAAGTCGGCTCGCCAGCAGCTTCTTCCCACCAACTCGGGCATCACCAACCAGGTGGCTGAGGCACAGATAACGCAATACAACTCTTTGCTCCTTCAGCTGAAGAACAACATGACGGCAACATCCACCCAGAACCCGCTCATTATCAAGCAGCAGGCTGAGCTTGACGATATCCGCCGCAATATTCTCGCTACTATCGACAACCAGATTAAGACTCTCGACATTCAGCTCCAGGCCCTGCAAGGCTATTATGGCGAGGCAGACTCAAAGATTGTTTCCAATCCTACGCAGGCTAAGCATCTTGCCAGCGTGGAGCGTGAGCAGAAGGTGAAGGAGGGCTTGTATCTTTATCTGCTGCAAAAGAAGGAGGAGAACGAGATAAGCATGACCTACTCGTCGGTTAATACCGAGATTATCGACATGCCTCATGGCAGCGACGCTCCTGTGTCGCCCAACAGACGCATGGTGATATTTGCCGCTGTGCTGTTCAGCATACTCTTGCCTACAATATACATTTTCGTAACCGAGAGCATGTCTACAACCGTGCGCGACAAATACGACATCGAGCGCAAGACTACTGTGCCGTTTATTGGTGAGGTGCCGTATATGGATAAACAGAAATCTAAAAATCCATTGTTAAGATGGTTGTTTAGAAAGAAGAAGCAGAAATTGCAAAGCATTGTTGTGGAGCAAGGCAAGCAGGACATCGTGAACGAGGCATTCAGAATGCTCCGCACAGACCTCGAGTTTATGACAGGCAAACCAGGCGAGCGCAATGTGTATATCGTCACATCAAGCTATGAGGGTTCGGGCAAGACCTTTGTCTCTACCAATCTTGCCGTGTCGCTCTCGCTAAGTGGAAAGCGTGTGCTCTTCATCGACGGTGACCTGCGTCATGCGTCAGCTTCAAGAGTGTTCGGCACATCACATAAGGGACTGTCGGATTATCTTGCCGAGAACGAGGACGACCTCATCAACATCATCCATCATCTCGACAAATATCCTACGCTCGACATCATTACCGCAGGTACAATACCGCCTAATCCTACAGAGTTGCTCTCCAACCGCCGATTCTCGCTCATGCTCAAGGAGTTGCGACCGCTCTACGACTTCATTGTGATCGACTGTCCTCCTACAGAGGCGCTTGCCGATACAGGTCTTATAGAGCGTAATGCCGACCGCACACTCTTCGTTATCCGTGCCGGAATGTTTGAGCGCAAGAAGGTTGAGGACCTGGAGATTGACTCAATCAACGGCAAGTATAAGAACTTAGGTATCATACTTAACGGCACAATGTCGGCAGGCCGCTATGGCTATCGCTACGGCTACCGTTATGGCTATCGCAGCGGCTACCACTATGGCTATTATGATGAGAAATCTAAAACAATAAAACGATAATGAGGAGTGCAAACCGTCGAATAGCCAAGAACACGGCGTTTATGTATGTGCGTCTTCTCACCACAATGGTGATAGGACTGTATGTGTCGCGCCTTGCGTTGGAGATACTTGGTGTGTCCGACTACGGATTGTTTGCCGTGGTGGGTGGAGTTCTTGCCATGTTCACCTTTATAAGCAACTCATTGGCAAGCGCCACTTCGCGCTTCTTCAATACCGAGATGGGCAAGAAGGAGGGCGACGTGAACGCTTCGTTCAACATCAACCTCCTGCTGCACGTCTGCCTTGCCATCATTATCTTCGCTCTTGCCGAGACAATAGGTCTGTGGTATGTCTACAACAGACTCAACGTGGAGCCGGGCAAATTGCAGGATGCTGTATTTGTCTACCACATAAGCATCATTACGGCTTGTCTTGGCATCGTCAACGGACCTTATCAGAGTCTGTTTGCTGCCCATGAGCGTTTTAAGTTCATGGCTGTAATGGATATAGTCAATTCGCTTGTGCGCTTGGGCTGCATCCTTATGCTCAGTCTTTATCATGGCGACTATGCCTTGCGCGTCTACAGCATCATCTTCTCGCTCACCACAGCCAATACGTTTGTGGTGTACCATTGGGTGGCTTACCGAAATTGGGCACACATTATTAAATATAGGTTTGTCAGCGGATGGCAACGCTATCGCGAGGTGTTGAGCTTTGGAGGATGGAATGTGCTTGCCACTATGGCATATATGGTGCGTTCGTCGGGTAGCGACCTGCTGCTCAACAGTTTCTTTGGCACGGCTATGAATGGAGCCTTCGCCATAAGCCGCACGGTAAACCAGAGCATAATGTCGTTTACGGGCAGTTTCGATAGCGCCTCGGCTCCGCAGATAATACAGTCGTATGCCGCGGGCGATAACGACCGATGCACATATCTATGCAACAAGATAGGGCGCATAAACATCTTGATGTTTGAGCTATTGTGCATCCCTTTGCTCATAGAGCTTGACTTTGTGCTAAGGCTCTGGCTTGGCAAAGTGCCGGATGGGGCATATATGCTCACCTATCTTAATATAATAGTGGGAGGAATGTCGTTGACATGTGGCGGCATATTCAATCTTATCAACGCCACGGGCCGTATAAAATGGTTTAAAGTCAACACCAGCGCCTTCTTCATCGCTTGCATCCCCGTTGGCTACATATTGTTCGACAATGGTTATCCTGCCTACAGTATCCTTGTACTATTCCTTGTGGCCGACGTGCTTCAGCGTGGCGTGCAGCTTTATCTTATGCATCGTCTGCTTGGCTTCGACTCTTGGCGATATGCACGCGAGGCTTACGGACGCCCTATGGTTATAGGCATCATAGCAGCCGCAGGTTTCTATCTCCACTCGTTCTTAGATATAGAGAGTGCCCTTGAGAGTATTGCCACTATCGGAGCAACCGCAGTTCTAACCATATTGCTGATTTATGGCATAGGATTGACGGGGGACGAGAGAGCGGCAATAAAAAGAGTATTAATACGCAAGTAATCTCTTACAATGCGGGCTGAAAGCCCAATATCCTCCATAGGAGAGTGTGTCAA